>JAHFQQ010000303.1 GCA_023259235.1 Polaromonas sp.
TTGAACGAGGCCGATGAATGGTCGCGGCGGCTGGTGACCGAGGTTGCCGAATGGGCCATGGAACACCACCAGCCGGTCAGCGACTCCACGGTGGCGCTGGCGCATTCGCTGGCGGGCAGCTCTGCCACTGTCGGATTTTCCGCCTTGTCTGAAATCGCCCGCGCGCTTGAACATGCCCTGCAGCAGTCCCGTGCCCACCACAGCAATGGCGCTGCCACCTACGGCCAGTTGTTTGTCGCCGCGGCGGACGAAGTGCGCCGGCTGTTGCACCAGTTCGCGGCAGGGTTTCTCAAGGAGTCCGATGCCGGCATTCTCGATCGCCTGAAGCAGCTCGAATTTGCCGACTCGATTTTGCCGACACCGAGCGGCTATGGCGATTTCGATTTTTCCGGTGCACTCCCGCCAACGGACGAAGCGGTGGATGTACCCATGCCTGCATCCGAACCCCGGACGGTGGCGGCCACGGAGGCTGATGCCCCGGGGCCTTCTGTAGCGGCACTGGCACCGGTTCCCGCTCCGATTGCTGAAACGGTGGTCCGGCTGGCATCGTCTGCGCCGGTTGCTGCTCCTGCCGACATGTCAGCAACATCTGGCGCACAGAGCAGTGAAGAATTCGATGCGGTGGACGCGATCGATCCTGATCTCTTTCCGATTTTTGAAGAAGAGTGCGCCGAACTCATGCCCCAATTGGGCGGCGCATTGAGGCAGTGGTCCGCACGGCCCGACAACCATGGCGCACGCATGGAAGCATTGCGCGCACTGCATACGCTCAAAGGCAGCGCCCGTCTGGCCGGCGCGATGCGGCTCGGCGAAATGGCCCACCGGATCGAATCCGAAATTGAGCACCTGGGGTCCGGTGCCGTGGCAAGCCAGGAATTTGAACCCCTGGTAAACCGGTTTGACGCCATGCAAGCTGCGTTCGAACGCCTGCGGCGCATGGATGCCGCGGTTACCGAGGCATCCGCAGTCCCGCCCGCTGCCGCCGAGCCGCCGGTTATCCCGCCGGTCGCGGTGCTGGCGTCAACGCCGGACGCTTCGCCGACCCGGGATGCCGCGGCAACTTCGGGTGACTCCGGTTCCAGAAAACTGGTGATTCCACCACCGCAAGCCATGATCATGCAGCCCCTGCGTCAGGCTGCGACCGCTTCGATACGCGTGCGCTCCCAGTTGCTTGATCGCATGGTCAACCAGGCGGGCGAGGTCATGATCACGCGCTCGCGCCTGGAAGCCGAGCTTGGCCTGCTGCGCGGCTCACTTGGCGACATGACCGGTAACTTGAACCGCTTGCGCCAGCAACTTCGCGATATCGAGTTGCAGGCTGAAACACAAATGCAGTCCCGGCTGGCACAAGCCAAGGAAGCCCAGGCCGGATTTGATCCGCTCGAATTCGACCGTTTCACGCGCGTGCAGGAGCTGACCCGCATGATGGCCGAGTCGGTGAATGATGTGGCGACCGTGCAGCGCACCTTGCAGCGCACGGTTGAAGCCACCGAGGACGATCTGATTGCCCAGGCCCGGCAGACGCGGGAATTGCAGCGCGATCTGCTGCGCACTCGCATGGTGGAGTTCGAAGGTATTTCCGAGCGCCTGTACCGGGTGGTACGGCAAGCCTCCAAGGAAACCGGCAAGCAGGTGCGGCTCGATTTGCTGGGCGGCACCGTCGAGATGGACCGCGGCATGCTGGACCGCATGACCCCTGCTTTTGAGCATTTGCTGCGAAACTGCGTGGTCCACGGCATTGAGAGCCCGCAAGAGCGCACGGCCTGCGGCAAGGAGCCGGTTGGCCTCATCACGGTTCACCTGCGCCAGGAAGGCAATGACGTGTCGGTCGACTTCAGCGACGATGGCGCCGGTCTGAACCTGCGTCGCATCCGCGAAAAGGCACTGAGCCTCGGGCTGGTCAGGGCCGATCAACCCCTTGATGATCGGGAGGCCGCCGAACTGATCTTCCTGCCAAGCTTCTCGACCGCCACCGAGGTTACCGAACTTGCGGGGCGCGGCATCGGCATGGACGTGGTGCGCGCGGAAGTCAATGCGCTGGGTGGCCGGGTTGAAACCTCGACCGAAGCCGGCAAGGGGACGCACTTCAAACTGGTGTTGCCGCTGACCACCGCCGTGACCCACGTGGTCATGATTCGCGCAGGAAATCAGATGGTGGGTGTGCCCGCCAACGTCGTGGAAGTTGTGCGGCGCACACCATCCCGGGACCTGCAGCAGGCTTACAACGCAGGCACGCTGGATGTTGCCGGCGAAGCTGTTCCTTTCTTCTGGGCCGGTGCCTTGCTTCAGGTCTCGAATCAGAGCGCCGAAGCGCAGGCCAGGAATTCGCCGGTCGTGATTTTCCGGAGCGCTTCCCAGCGCATTGCATTGCACGTGGATGAAGTGCTGGGCAACCAGGAGGTTGTCGTCAAGAATCTGGGTCCGCAGCTGTCGCGTCTGCCGGGGCTGGCGGGCATGTCCGTGCTGGCTTCAGGTGCCGTGGTGCTGATCTACAACCCGGTCGCGCTGGCTTCGGTCTATGGTGAGCAAGCGCGACGCTGGAGCGCCGACCGGGCAGAACCGCATGTGCTCGAAGGGTCTGCCAGCAGCGCCGTGAACGTGCCTGCGCCGAGCTCTGACGCTTCGCAAATACCGCTGATTCTGGTGGTCGATGACTCGATCACGGTCAGGCGCGTCACGCAGCGCCTGCTGCAGCGTGAAGGCTACCGCGTGGCCATGGCGGCGGACGGCCTGCAGGCGCTGGAGCGCTTGCAGGAGGAGCTTCCCACAGTGGTGTTGTCAGATATCGAAATGCCGCGCATGGACGGTTTTGACCTGGCACGCAACATCCGGGCCGACGCGCGCCTGAAGCACCTGCCGATCATCATGATTACTTCCCGGATTGCCGAAAAACACCACGAGCATGCCATGGAACTCGGTGTTGACCACTATCTGGGCAAGCCGTATTCCGAAGAAGAATTGATGAGCCTGGTGCACCGCTATGCCGTTGCAGAAGCCGCTGTTGCAGTATAAAAAGTGCAACCAACCCATATAGGGCATGTGCAGTTAGCTATGAAATGCATAGTCAATGATGTGCAGATTTTTCTCATGATCGCGTAGCGCTGCAAGGTTCGCACAGGTGCTCACCTTGTGCAGCATGTGGTCTTTCCTCTTTGCACCAGTTGCCACCGCACGCGTTCCCGGTGCGCGTAAAATCGGCTTATGCACCCGGATCCCGCATCGCTCAACCTGACGCACCACTTTCTCATCGCCATGCCCGGGCTGGATGACCTGGCCTTTGCCAGGAGCGTGGTCTATATGTGCGAACACAGCGACCGCGGCGCCCTGGGGCTGGTCATCAACAAGCCGAGCGACATCACGCTCAAGGGCCTGTTCGACAGGGTTGAGCTGCCGCTGCACCGCGACGACCTTAGTGAAGCGCTGGTTTTTCAGGGCGGCCCGGTGCAAACCGAGCGCGGCTTCGTGCTCCACGAATGCATGATGCCCGGCAGTGATTCGGTGTATGCCTCGACCATGACGATTCCTGGCGGCCTGGAAATGACCACCTCCAAGGATGTGCTGGAAGCGCTGTCCACCGGGGCCGGCCCGCGCAAGGTGTTTGTCTCGCTGGGCTACTCGGCCTGGGGCGAAGGTCAACTGGAGTCGGAAATATCCGACAACAGCTGGCTCACGGTGTCGGCGGATTTAACC
>JAHFQQ010000304.1 GCA_023259235.1 Polaromonas sp.
CAACGTCGGCGACAACGTTGGCGACTGCGCCGGCATGGCCGCCGACCTGTTCGAAACCTACGCCGTAACCATCATCGCCACCATGGTGCTGGGCGCCCTGCTGGTTGCGGCAGCTCCGTTCAATGCCGTGATGTACCCGCTGGCGCTGGGGGCGGTTTCCATCGTTGCCTCCATCATTGGCTGCTTCTTTGTCAAGGCCTCGCCCGGCATGAAGAACGTGATGCCGGCCCTGTATAAAGGTCTGGCGATTGCCGGCGTGCTTTCGCTGATCGCTTTTTACTTCGTCACAATGTGGCTGATGCCTGACAACGCCCTCGGAGGCACCGGCGCCCAGATGAAGCTGTTTGGCGCCTGCGCCGTGGGCCTGGTTCTGACCGCGGCGCTGGTCTGGGTGACCGAGTACTACACCGGCACCCAATACGGTCCGGTCAAGCACATCGCGCAAGCCTCCACCACCGGCCACGGCACCAACATCATTGCCGGCCTGGGTGTTTCCATGCGGTCCACGGCCTGGCCCGTGGTATTCGTGTGCATCGCCATTTTGGTGTCGTACAACCTGGCTGGTCTTTTTGGCATCGCGATTGCCGCAACCTCCATGCTGAGCATGGCCGGCATTGTGGTGGCACTGGACGCCTATGGCCCGATCACCGACAACGCCGGCGGCATCGCCGAAATGGCAGAGATGCCCGCCAGTGTGCGCGACATCACCGACCCGCTCGACGCCGTGGGCAACACCACCAAGGCCGTCACCAAGGGCTATGCGATCGGCTCGGCCGGGCTGGCCGCGCTGGTGCTGTTTGCCGACTACACGCACAAGCTGGCAGGCTATGGCCACTCCATCAGCTTTGACTTGAGTGACCCGATGGTGATTGTGGGCCTGTTTATCGGTGGACTGATCCCCTACCTGTTCGGTGCCATGGCCATGGAAGCCGTTGGCCGCGCTGCCGGCGCTGTGGTGGTTGAAGTGCGCCGCCAATTCAAGGAAATCAAGGGCATCATGGATGGCTCGGGCAAACCCGAGTACGGCCGCGCCGTTGACATGCTGACCACCGCCGCCATCAAGGAAATGATGATTCCGTCGCTGTTGCCCGTGGTGGTGCCGATTCTGGTGGGCCTGCTGCTCGGGCCCAAAGCCCTCGGGGGGTTGCTCATGGGCACCATCGTCACAGGCCTTTTCGTGGCGATTTCGATGTGTACCGGCGGCGGTGCCTGGGACAACGCCAAGAAGTACATTGAAGACGGTCACTTCGGCGGCAAGGGTTCAGAAGCACACAAGGCAGCTGTAACCGGCGACACCGTCGGCGACCCTTACAAGGACACCGCCGGTCCGGCGGTTAATCCGCTGATCAAGATCATCAACATCGTAGCCCTCCTGATCGTGCCCTTGATGATGAGGTTCCATGGTGCGCCACCAGTAGTACCCCCTACCGCTGAAATGCTGAATCCGCCAGCAGTTGCTGCGCTGGCCCTTGCAACGGTCACGCCGACCGTCACGCCAGTTTCCAGATAAGAGGCTGAAACAGCCTGTCAAAAACCCGCTCAGGCGGGTTTTTTTATGGCTACTCCACGGGGCTGTCACTGGTTTTTGGTTGCTGGCCAGTTTCACGCACCGGCTGCAAAGAGGCTGCCGCTTCGAGCCGGAAATGACGGCCAACGGCATGGTAAAACGGACGCGGACAAAACTGCCGCGACACCACTGATGCCGCCAGTGTCGTGGCCAGCAACAATAACGTCAGGTCATGGGTGCCGGTCATTTCCATCACGATCACGCTTGCGGTGATGGGTGCCTGCGTCGCTGCAGCCAGAAAAGCGCCCATCGAGAGCAGCACTGCCAGCCGCGGATCCACCGCACCGGGCAGCAGTTGTGCAATGTTGTTACCAATACCGGCTCCAATCGCCAGCGAGGGAGTAAATATGCCACCCGGGATGCCGGCAAAATAGGACACCACGGTAGCTGCCCACTTTGCAAGGCCAAAACCGGACCCGGGTCCCGGCTGACCATTGAGCAGCGCGGCAACCTGGCCGTAACCGGTACCATAGGTCGAACCGTCCACCGCCATGCCAAGCAGTGCAACCAGCAAGCCGCAACTGGTGGCAACAGCGATCGGCCGCCGTATCGGCAGTGTCCGCCATCGGGCAGGCAGCCAACTGGCCGGGCCAGCCAGCAGCGCCTTGGCAAACAGTCCACCGAGTACACCGTTGATGAGCGCACACAGCACCACGGCAGTCCAGGAAGTATGGAGCGCAAGTATTGACTCGGTAAGGGCAAAGTAGCTATGATTTCCCAGTATGGCCAGCGACAGGAAGCCTGCTGCCAGAACGCCCGACAACACCAGCCGGTCCCAGCGCATTGCGGTTCCCCGGCTCAATTCCTCGATGGCAAACACGAGCCCGGCCAGCGGCGTGTTGAACGCAGCGGCCAAACCGCCAGCCGCGCCGGCTGCGATCAGCGCTTCCGGCCTGAATCCCAGCGAAAAACCCCGCCGCCCCTGCCATAGGCGTCCCCAAGCCAGCATCACGGCTGCACCGACCTGCACCGAAGGTCCCTCGCAGCCTATAGACGCGCCGGCCAGCAGGCCACCCGCCGTCAACACGATTTTCCACACTGATTGCCGCAGCGAAACCAACACGGTCTGCGACGCACCGGACGACATCGACATGGCGGCGATCACCTGTGGAATGCCACTGCCGCGCGTCTGCGGGGCCATCCGGATGGTTAGCCAACGCAAGCCCGCAAAACTCGCCGGTATCAGCAAAATAGCGCTCCACCAGTAAGCGTGCATTAGCCGCTGGTTCCAATTCAGCATCAATCCGGCAAGCCATGCGAAGGCCAGCGAAATCAGCGCAACGAAAGCCGCACCGCTCAAAAATACTGCGAAGCGCAGGGAATGACGTGACAGCCGCGCGGTATGCCGCACCTTGCGCGATAACGACTGACGGGCGCTCTTTATCATTGCATGGTGAGATTGGCGGTCAGTCATTGGCGATCAGATGGCGCGGAAAAAGGTTTGATGATACGTTGTTACCCGCCAGCCAGGCCGAGACGCAGTACCCACCGCCTAGGATCGCTCAAATCGTATGCATTCACAGGCTACTCACTTTCGACATCATGCTACCCCACCCTAAACACCTTCATCACCTCATCCCCCAGGTGATTGATGACCTTCACCGCCACCCGCCCGGACTTCGGTTTGTCAAAGGGCCGTGACGTGTCGCTGTTAAGCGTGTCCCAGGCTTCCTTGTCAATCTCTGCCTTCAGCGTGGTCTTGAGCGCACTGTACGGGTCATTAGCACCGAGAAAGTAGGCGTGCCGCACGAAGAAGCTCTCTTCGTTGTATTCGGTGTCAATAAACCAGCAGGCGATGCCCTCGGCACCGTCGCTGATGACTTCCCCGGTCTGTGGCTTGAACACATCCACGCCATTGACCTTGATCATCAGCTTGGCGCCTGACGCTACGGGGTAGGTTTCTTTGCCCGCTGTCACTACCTTCAAACTCTTGCCTTCGGGGCTGAGGATGTCGATGTCAGGTTCACCAAAGATGACGAACAGGTTGCCCTTGCCGGTGTTCTTCAGGTCTTCGGCCATGTGCAGGTCGGCATTCATGCGGGCCTTGAGCACCGGGATGCGCCCCAACTTGCTGAATTCGGTGGCGTGCGCTTCGCAGTTGAAGGCGCAGGCA
>JAHFQQ010000054.1 GCA_023259235.1 Polaromonas sp.
GTGCGTTGTCAAAGCTTTGCGACGGAGCCTTCCCGTTCGCGGCTGCCTGTGGCCCAGGCTCGGGCGCACGAAAGGCACTGATGTAGGACACCGGCACATCGGCCAGCCGGGCCACCGGGTACATGACAAAAAAGTTGACGTGCATCGAGCCCCAATCGACCTTGCGCAGGCTGGTGATGGTGGCCTCGCTGAGCTGCCCGGCCATGTCAAAGCGCAGGCGGTCACCGAGCTTGAGGCCCAGGGTGTTGGCCAGGCCCTCTTCCACGCTGATGGCACCCTCCTCACCGGGCACCCAGCGGCCCGCCACCACCTGGTTATAGCTCGGCTGCTGCGCACTGTTGGACAGGTTGAACTCGCGGTCAACCAGGCGCCTGGCGCGGTCATCCGGAAAATCATCGGGGGTCACGGATTTGCCGTTGATGGCGACCAGGCGGCCGCGAATCATGGGATACCAGTCGAACTTTTTCACGCCAGCGGCCCGCAGCGCCTGCTGAAAGGCGTCGCTCTGCTCAGGCTGCACATTGATCACGAAGCGATTGGGCGCGTCCGGCGGTGTGGACTGGCGCCAACTGCTGATCAAATCGGTGCGCAAGAGCACCAGCAGCATCAGCGCCAGCAAGCCGACCGCCAGCGCGCTGACCTGTACCACGGCATATGCCGGGCGCGCCGACAATTGCCGCGTGGCCAGCACCAGCCAGCGCGGGGCCGATACTTCGCTCACACTGGCGCGCAGCAGTCTGACGGCCAGAAAACTGGCAATGGCAAACACCAGCACGGCAGCCACAAATCCGCCCACCGCAATCAGGCCCAGCTTCAGGTCGCTGCTGGCGACCAGCAGCAGGGCGGCAAAACCCGCCACTCCCACGCCCAGCACGGCCAGCGAGGCGGGTCTGAGACTGCCGACGTCGCGGCGAATCACGCGCAGCGGCGGCACCTGCGCCAGTTGCAGCACCGGCGGCAGGCCAAATGCCAGCAACAGCGTCAGGCCCATGCCCATGCCAAAAGCCACGGGCCAGAGCGTGGCTGCGGGCAACGCGGTTTCAACCAGCCCGCCGAGCAGCAGCACAAAGCCGTAATGCACTGCAAAGCCCAGGCCCACGCCCAGCGCGCTGGCGAAAAGCCCCGCCAGCACGAACTCAAGGCTGTAAGCCAGCGCAATGGTGCGCTGCGGCTGGCCCAGCACGCGCAACATGGCGCAGTCATCCAGATGCCTGGCCGCAAAGCTGCGCGCCACAATCGCCACCGCCACGGCGCCGAGCAGGGCGGACAGCAGCGCGATCAGGTTAAGAAACTTTTCCGCGCGCTCCAGCGTCTGGCTCATGGCGGGGTTGCCGCCTTCCAGAGACTCCAGCCGGGCACTGCGAATGTCTGGTGGCGCGCCCGGCTTTTTTATTTCTGCCGTGGTCCACGCCACGAATTCCTTCACCGCCTTGTCGTCACCCGCCACGGCAAAGCGGTAACTGGTGCGGCTGGCAGGTTGAATCAGGCCGGTAGCGGGCACGTCGGCCTGGTTGATCATCACGCGCGGCGAAAAACTGATGAACCCCGCACCACGATCGGGCTCCTGCACGATGATGCGGGTGAGCTTGAAACTGGCATTGCCCAGCAGCAGGGTCTGGCCCGGGCTGAGGCCCAGCGCATCAAACAGCGACGCATCGGCCCAGGCCGTGCCGGGTGCGGGAATCTCGCGGGTATATTGACCAGCCCCCTCAGTGGCCGGCAGGGTAACGGCGACCTTCATGCTCCCGCGCAGCGGATAACCTTCGGGAACGCCCTTGAAGGCCACCAGCTTGCTGGCGCCACCATCCTTGTCACTGGCGCGGCCCATGGTCGGGAAGGTCACGGTGGAAACGGTCTTCAGCCCCAGCGCCTGCGCCCTGGCAACAAAGGCTGCCGGCGTCTCGCCGTCGCTGCGCACCACAGCATCGCCACCCAGCAGTTGCTGCGCGTCGCGCTGCAGGCCACCGTTCAGCCGGTCCGCAAGAAAACCCACGGAAGCCAGGGCCGCTACTGCCAACGTGACCGCCACGATCAGCAACCGCAGTTCACCTGCCCGCAGATCGCGCAGCAGGGTTCTCCAGCCAAGTTTCAGAAAAAGCGCATTCATTGCCTGACATTAGCGCAGAAACGGTAACCGGGGCTGACTGCGGGGCATCCCGGCCCCGCCAGCGAATCGTCAAGCCTCCTGACCGGCCTTGAGGTCGGCCTGGATGGCTGGCTTCACGTCAAGTCTGGCCACCAGACCAGGCTGCAGTTTCAGGCGCTGCGGCTGGGCATAACAGACAAAGCGCTTATTGGTCGCACGGCCAATCGCGCACAGGCCCACCGCTTGCGCGACCTGATGCCCCATCTGCGTGATGCCGCTGCGCGAAACCACGATGGGAACCCCCATTTGCGCCGATTTGATGACCATCTCACTGGTCAGGCGGCCGGTAGTGTAGAACGCCAGACGCTCGAAGGGCAACGAACGCAGCGCAGGGTCGCCCCGGGCAAGTGCAGCCCCCTCGGGCAGCGAGGACACACGAGTGCCGAGCGTGGGGGCCAGCTTCGCCGCTGGGCCGCCCCGAGGCGAAGCAATCCCCTCGGGGGGCAGCGAGGACACGTCAGTGCCGAGCGTGAGGGCCACCATATTCATCCACATCCAGCCCGCAATCGTGTCGATGGCGTTATGCCGTCCCACATCCTCGACAAACAGCAGCATCTCAGGCTCGGCGAGCGCCAGGGAAAACAATGCGCAGGCATGCACGGAGCCCGCCGATTTGTAGGTGGTTTCCTTGAGACGGATGGTATTGACCAGACTGTAGAGCTGGCTTTGCGCAATGCATGCATTCACAGGCAATTCGATCTGGTCGACCTCGTCCATCAGACCGCCAAACACGCTGCCCTGCCCGCAGCCGGTGGTTACCACGCGCCGAGCGGTTTTTTCCTCGATGTCTTCAATGCCACAGCGGGTCTTGACGGCGGCAGCGCTCACCTCCCAATCGACCGTGATCGATTCAACCTCATGCACCGACTGGATCAGCCGCTGGTTGCGCAAGTACCCCAGCACCAGCAGCTCAGGGTGCGCGCCCAGTGTCATCAGGGTGACCAGTTCGCGCTTGTCGACATACACCGTGAGAGCGCGCTCCGCAGGAATGGAAACGGCGTGGTGCTCGCCGAATTCGTTGATGGTGTCGATGTCGCAGGTCAAGGGCGCCTGGGCTTGCGTCAGGTAGGGCGAGGTCATGATGGAAGACTACAACAAAAAAGGCCGGCACCGAGGGTACCGACCTTTTCGCGAAAAGGGCGTCTCAGGGTTTTTTGGCCGGTGCAATCGCGGCCGCAGGCGTTTTACTGCCGGGTGGGCTGGTTGCAGTGGCAGCCGGAGAATGAGCGCCCGAGGCTTCCAGGGGCTTGGCCGCTTCGGGCGGCAGGTAGGCAAATGCACCCGGATCTGCACAGGCGGGCGTTGCCATCGCTGGTTTTGTTTCCTTGCCTGCGGCTTTGGCAGCCGCGTAATAGCCGGCGGCCACCTTGTCCTGCGATTGGCACAACCGATAGGCGTCCACCTTGCCAGCCCAGGCTGCCCTGGCGGCGGTTTCCGCGGCTTTGGCCTTGGCTTCGTCGCTGGGGGGCGGCAGTTTGGCCAGCGCCAGCACGGACGCACTGGCAAGCAGGCTGACGATCAAGATTTTTTTCATGAAAATCCTCACTATTTATGCCTGAACCGGCTGGCTTGCGGCCACCGGCTCACCGCGCTGGGCTGGAATACGCCCGGCCTTCACGTCGTCATACCAGAGTTCATGGTGCTCCCTGGCCCAGGTTTCATCGACATAACCGGTTTTCATGCCCTGGTAGGCTCCCTGCATGCCTATGGTGCCAAGATAAATGTGACCCATGAGCAGGCTGATCATCAGGATGTTCGACACCGAATGCACCATGTGCGCCACCTGCATGGTGCTGCGCTCATAGCTCAGACCGGGCAGCAACCTGTCCATGGCCAGGCCGGAGGCCACCACAATCAGGCCAAACACAAACATGCCACCCCAGAACATGACTTTCTCACCCGCACTGAAGCGGCCCGATTTGACTTCATGCCCTGACAACAGGCCGCCGCCCTTGAGCAGCCAGTTCAGGTCACCCTTGGCCGGCAGGTTATCGCGGACAAACGTTACGAGGATGACGAGCAGTGAAACCGCAAACACCGGACCGGCGAAGTTGTGCAGGTTTTTCATCGCATAGCCGAGCCAGCCAAACAGCGTGAGCCCCAGCACCGGCAACAAAAAGAACTTGCCAAATGCCATGACAATGCCAGAGATGGCCAGAATGACGAACGCGGCTGCATTGGACCAGTGCGCTGCGCGTTCAAATACCGTGAAACGCTCAATCTTGCGACCGGTCTCGGCACCGTGCAACTTGATGCTGCCCTTGCCAAAGTAGAACAGTGCAATGGCGCCAAGAACAATCAGCAAAAGCGCTCCACCATAAGGGATCAGCCAGTTGTTGCGCACCTGCCGCCAGGCTTCTCCTGCATTGGTCACGCGCGAGCCCGGATATTGCACAAAGGGCTGAATCAGGTTGCCCGCTTCCGGTGCCTCGCTTTTGGGCAGACTGCTGTACCCGGTGACGCCCGAGCCAACCTGACGCCACATGGGTGCGTTGTTGCCTGGCTGGACTTTGGCTCGTTCACCGTTGCTTTGTCTGGCGTAGTTGGGGTCGGCACTGGCGTCTGGTTTGACCTCGAAAATGTTCTGGCCCTGAATACCACCGGCCGTTGCGGCAGGCGCTGGCGTCACAACGCCCGAAGCCTGAGCCGCTGCTGCTGGCTGCGCCGCGGGCGTCTGTGCTCCGGCCCATCCAGCAAAGCCAATTGCTATTAGGAATATAGCTACCCGTGAACGTCCCATAAGGCCTCCCGTCACTTCATCATGACATAGTCGTTCTGGGTGTGTTGCGTGCGCGTCTTGAGCTGCTGCTCCCAGCTATCTTTGTCGCCCGGCTTCCAGCCCGATACTACAAATGGATCTTGCGCCCCCTGAAAAGCCGGAACATCACTCTTGATGCCGTAACCGGTTTGCGGTTTTTCGCCACAGGCAGCAAGCGCCAGCAAAGCGGCCACGGTGACTACAAGACGCATCATGATTTACCTCCCGCAGGCGGCTGGCCTGCCTGCTTCGACCCATAGGCCGTGCCCCAGCCCCAGACCTCGGCACCCTTGCCGCGCTGGACCACGCGGTTACGCAAGATGTCAGCGATCACATCACCGTCACCCGCCAGCAAGGCCTTGGTGGAACACATTTCGGCGCAGACCGGCAGTTTGCCCTCGGCAAGACGGTTGCGGCCATATTTTTCGAACTCGGCCTGGCTGCCATTGGCTTCAGGGCCACCAGCGCAGAAAGTGCATTTGTCCATTTTGCCGCGCACACCGAAGGCACCCTGTGAAGGGAATTGGGGTGCGCCGAAGGGGCAGGCGTAAGAGCAGTAGCCGCAACCGATGCAGACGTCCTTGTCGTGCAGCACCAGACCCTCTTCGGAGTGATAAAAGCAGTTGACGGGACAAACAGCCATGCAGGGTGCGTCGCTGCAATGCATACAGGCAACCGAAATGGATTTTTCGCCGGGGACGCCGTCATTGAGCGTGACCACGCGGCGGCGATTGACGCCCCACGGGACTTCGTGCTCGTTCTTGCAGGCGGTAACGCAACCGTTGCACTCGATGCAGCGCTCGGCATCACAAATAAATTTCATGCGTGCCATATCGTGTCCCCTCCTTAGGCTTTCTCAACGTTGCAAATCGTTGTTTTGGTTTCCTGCATCATCGTCACGCTGTCATAGCCATAAGTGGTCGCGGTGTTGGCAGCCTCGCCACGCACCACCGGGTGCGCGCCAGCCGGGTAATAGGCCAGCATGTCAGCGCCCTGCCAATGCCCCGAGAAGTGGAAAGGCAAAAACACGGTGTCAGGCCCCACCCGCTCGGTCACCAGAGCCTGCACCTTCAGGCGCGCACCGGTCGGCGTGCTGATCCACACCTGCTCGCCATTGCGGATGCCTTTTGCGGAAGCCACCCTGGGATTAATCTCGGCGAACATCTCCTGCTGCAACTCGGCCAGCCAGGGGTTGGAGCGGGTTTCCTCGCCGCCGCCTTCGTATTCGACCAGGCGGCCGGAAGTCATGATCAGCGGGAATTTTTCGTACACCTTGTCGGCAATGTTTTTATCCTGCACAGTCTTGAAGAGCGTGGGCATGCGCCAGAATGCTTTCTTGTCGTCGTGCGTCGGGTACTTGGCCACCAGATCGGGGCGGGTGCCATACAGCGGCTCGCGGTGCTGCGGAATGGCATCGGGGAAATTCCACACCACGGCACGCGCCTTGGCATTGCCGAACGGATAACAGCCGTGGTTCTTCATGGTCACGCGGATCATGCCGCCCGAGGAATCGGTTTTCCAGTTTTTGCCTTCGGCTGCTGCTTTTTCGGCATCGGTCAGTTCGTCCCACCAACCCAGCTTTTTCATGAAAATATGGTCGATTTCAGGGTAGCCGGTTGTGATGTCCGCGCCAAGTGAATGGGAGCCGTCTTCAGCCAGAAGATTGACGCCATCTTTCTCCACGCCGAAATTAGCCCGGAAATTGCCACCGCCATCCATCACATGCTTGGAGGTGTTATACAAATTGGGCGAACCGGGATGTTTGAGCTCTGGATTGCCCCAGCACGGCCAGGGCAGGCCGAAATAGTCGCCCGTGGTGTCGTAGCCGGTTTCCTTGTCCTTGCCGCCTCTCGACTTGAGCGTCTTGACATCAAACAAGTTCATGTTGCGCATATGCGCCTTCAGACGCTCAGGGCTTTGCCCCGTGTAGCCAATGGTCCAGCAACACTTGTTGATTTCGCGCAGGATGTCCTCGGGCACCGGCTCGTCCATGCCCTTGACTTTTTGCATCTTGAAGTTTTTAGAAAGTTCCTTGGCGAAGCCCAGCTTTTCCGCGAACTGCTGCATGATCATTTGATCGCTGCGGCTTTCCCACAGGGGTTCAATGACTTTTTCGCGCCATTGCAAGGAGCGGTTGGAGGCGGTCACGGAGCCGCTGGTTTCAAGCTGGGTCGCGGCCGGTAACAGGTAAACAGCGCGATTCGGGTTAAGGTCTTCAGCCTTGCCCGGCATGGCCGCCATGGCTGCCGTGGCCGACGGATAAGGATCTATCACCACCAGCAAGTCCAGCTTGTCCATGGCGCGCTTCATCTCCAAACCCCGACTCTGCGAGTTGGGCGCATGGCCCCAGAAGAAGACGCCACGCAGGTTGGAGTCCTGGTCAATGAATTCGTTTTTCTCCAGCACGCCGTCAATCCAGCGCGAAACGGTGATGCCGGGCTTGCCCATCATGGCTGGCGAGGCGTAACGCGCCTTGATCCAGTCAAAGTCAACACCCCAGGTTTTGGCGAAGTGCTTCCATGAACCCTCCGCCAGGCCGTAGTAGCCGGGCAATGAATCGGGGTTCGGACCAATGTCGGTGGCGCCCTGCACGTTGTCGTGGCCCCGAAAGATATTGGCGCCACCGCCAGAAACACCCACATTGCCCAGCGCCAACTGCACGATGCAGGAGGCCCGCACCATGGCATTGGCAATGGTGTGCTGGGTCTGGCCCATGCACCACACCAGCGTGCTGGGCCGGTTCTTGGCCATCATGGTGGCGACACGCAGCATCTGATCTTCCTTGACGCCACATGCATCCTCGACTTTGTCGGGCGTCCACTTGGCCATCACATCTTCCTTGACCTTGTCCATGCCATAGACCCGGTCGTGGATGTACTTGGTATCTTCCCAACCGTTCTTGAAGATGTGGTACAGCACGCCGAACAGAAAGGGAATGTCGGAACCGGACCGGATGCGCACGTATTCATCGGCCTTGGCGGCTGTGCGTGTGAAACGCGGGTCCACCACGATCATCTTGCAACCGTTCTCCTTGGCATGCAGCATGTGCAGCATGCTGACGGGGTGCGCCTCGGCCGCGTTGGAGCCGATGTACAACGCGCACTTGCTGTTTTGCATGTCGTTGTATGAGTTGGTCATGGCGCCATAACCCCAGGTGTTGGCGACGCCGGCCACCGTGGTGGAGTGGCAGATGCGGGCCTGGTGGTCGCAATTGTTGCTGCCCCACAGGCTGACCCACTTGCGCATCAGGTAAGTCTGCTCATTGTTGTGCTTGGAAGAACCAATAAAGTAAACCGAATCGGGGCCGCTGGCCTTGCGCAGTTCAAGCATTTTTGCGCTGATCTCGTTGAGCGCGGTGTCCCAGCTGATGCGCTCATATTTGCCATTGACCAGCTTCATCGGATAGCGCAGGCGATATTCACCATGACCGTGCTCACGCAGCGCAGCGCCTTTGGCACAATGCGAGCCGAGGTTGAGGGGAGAATCAAACACCGGCTCCTGCCTCACCCAGACGCCGTTTTCAACCACGGCGTCAACCGCGCAGCCGACCGAGCAGTGGGTGCACACGGTGCGCTTGACTTCTATTTTCCCGCCGCCGTTGCCCGCATCGGGCGTTGCGGCGTTGGCCTTTTTAACCAGCGTCAGCTGGGTCGCCGCCAGACCCACGCCCACACCCAGGCCGGAGCGCCGCAGAAATGCGCGCCGGTCCATGGTGGGCAGGGCATTGGACAAGCCGCGCGACAGGCTTTGTACAAAGCGCGCGGAGCCGGCGCGATGCGCCCGGTCGGCATGGACACCTCGAGATTTTTTCGTGAGCAGCATGAAGCTCTCCGTATGAATAAAAACAGGAATGAATCAGACGCGCGCGGTTTTGTAGTAACGCTTGACGTGGTCGGTAAGGCTGTAGCCCCCGCCTTTTTCAGGGGCTGGTTTGAGTTCCGGAAGTGCGGCCTGCGGCGCGGAGATACCCGGCAAGGCCACAATCACCGCGGCCGTGGCACCAGTAGCGGCTGCTCCGATAAAGAAGCCTCGACGCGAGGGTTTTGGCTGGCTGTCCTGCATTTTTATCTCCAGGGTATCGTGGCACATATGAACTGATGAACATACTCTACGGCAATGCAGCGCACATCGCAACGGTTTGCACCCATCACGCGAGGAACCTAGGGAAAACGATAGGTGGTCTTCTAGTTGACGCAGAGCCTATCGGAACACAAGTGTCTCAATTTGAGACGGATCAGTGCCGTGAAAGGGCAGTCCCTGTGCCTTCAGGCCAGCATGTCGAAGCCTTGCGCTTCAACACTGATAAAGGTTTGCGTGAAAGCCGCCAGCGCACGGTAAAAATCGGCCTTGGGGTGATTCATGATCGCCTCGCACATCATGGGCAGCCAGGGCTGCACATGGCGCGCGAAGAATTCGCGCTGGCGCGTCAGGTTGGCCACTGCCACATCATCACCGGCAATCAGGTAACGCATGACTTCGCACACGTAGGCCACGTGATCTTCGGTTTCGGGCATGGTTTCATCACACGTCAATCCCAGCGCCGCGATATCGGTGCGCAAGGCCGCCAGTGGCTTTTCGTTGAGGAATCCACTGAGATAGTGGGAGCCGAAAAGATCTAACTCGGGCTTGCCCACGCCCCCGAAAAGGGCATCGTATTCCCGGGCGATGCCTGACAGGCTTTGCGCGCGCGCGGCGGCCACCAGCTCGCTCCATGAGCCTTCAAGCAAGGCGCCAGCGGCGGGCGCTTCGGTCACGGCTACGCGAAGGCTTTCATGTAGCCCGTCCGACGGGGCTGCGTAATAGAGGGCGGCGAGCAGCCCATACACTTCGGCGCGCGCGGTTTCTTCATCGAGGGTTGAGGCGACGAGTCGGGCTTGCGTCATGGTTGAGCTCAGGTTTGGCCAATATCATTGATCTTGATTTCATTGTCCGCCGAGTAAATGTCAATCACCCGGCAGTCGCCGCACATCTTCAGACGTTCGAGCGCCGCGCCCTGAAACATCGAATGCCCGGCCAGCTTGCCCAGCATGGATTCAATCGCCTTGAGGGTGCCAAAGGGCTTGCCGCAGCGTGTGCAGGCATAGGGCTGCATTTCATTGAGCACAATCGCTTCCTTGCGCTGCGCCGTCAGGCTCAGTTGCGGCACCAGTGCGAGCGATTTTTCGGGACAGGTCTTGACGCACAGGCCGCACTGCACGCAGTTCTTCTCAATGAACCTGAGTTGCGGTGCTTGTGCATTATCCAGCAGGGCGCTGGCCGGGCAGGCGTTAACGCAGCTCAGGCACAGCGTGCAGGTGTCTTTATTGATGGCCAGTGCGCCTAGCGGCGAGCCGCTAGGCAGCGCGATCAGCTCGGGTTGCATGGGGCCTTGTGCCACCAGATGGTCGAGCGCCAGCTCCAGCGTGGCGCGCTTGTCGGCCTGCACGGCATAGCCCGCCGCCTGCGCCACGCCCTGGGCTGGCGCGGCCTGCAGTTGGGCATCGAGTCCGGCCAGGTCGCGCGCGTCCTTTGCATGAAGAAGGCGGAAGTGTTCACCCTGGTAGCCGAGGCCGCTGAGTATGGCCTGCGCCACCTCCATCTGCGCGCGCAGCGCATCCTGGTACTGCGGCGCTTCCTCATCCGTCATGAGAAGCCAGACTTGCGACGCCCCATGAGCAATGGCCGACAGCCACAGGTCCAGACCAGTCGAAGCGCTATGCCACAAGGCCACTGGCAGCACGCGCGCCGGTACGCCATGAGTCGCGGGGTCGAGCCGGGCCAGGCGGCCCAGGTCACCGAGCAGACGCGCGCCCGCTTCCTGACTGTGCAGCAACAGGGCTGCCTGCCTGCCACCAGCACTGGCATAGGTGGTCAGCAGCGTCTTGATTTTCGTACCCTGTTCGCCAGTGCGCGGATAGCTATAGCCGAGCGCCCCGCTTGGGCAGACCGTCGTGCAGGCGCCGCAGCCGACACACAGATTGGCATTGACCACGATCTGCTGGCGTCCACGCTCGCTGCTGATGGCCGAAGCCGAGCAGACATCGATGCAGGCCGTGCAGCCGGTTTTCTCGTTGCGGCTGTGGACACACAGCTTTTGTTTATAGGTGACAAATCTGGGTTTTTCGAACTCACCCACGAGCGAGCGCAGTTGCAGCAGGGGCCGGCTGTCCTGGCCATCCCAGCGGAAGTAGCCTTGCGGCAGCGCGTGCTGTGTAAAGGCAGGCGTGGCGCGCAGGTCAAGAACGAGGTCAAAGGTTTCTGTCAGGTCCGTCGGTTCACGGCTGAAGTCAATTGCCCCGGCAACTGCGCAAGCCTTGACGCAGGCCCGGTGGGACTTGCACAAGGCGCTATCTATCTGGTAGTCGAACCCGATCGCGCCCTCCGGGCATGCGGCCAGGCAGGCATTGCAGCGGGTGCATAGATCAAGGTCGATCGGATTGCTGCGCTGCCATTTCAGATCGAACGCGCCCAGCCATCCGGTGAGGTGGGTGATCTTCCCGGCCAGCACCGGATAACGGCGCTCCTGCATGCCGCCTTCACTCCCCGCGCCCAGACTGAACAGCGTGATATCCAGCGTGTCCGCCAACAACCCGGCCGCGCGTTCAGCCGCATCGAGTTCACCAATGATCAGCAGGCGGCCCGCGCTACTGTAGCTGACGGTGGGCACCGGTTCGGCCTCGGGCAGGTGGGCAACAGCGAGCAGAGCTGCAATTTTCGGGCTGGCCTGGGCGGCATCCTTGCTCCATCCTCCGGTCTCACGGATATTGACGAACCTGATGACCGATCTGGCTCCCTCGGTTTGCTGCGCAATTTCAGTGAACAGGCGCTTTTCCTGGGTGCACGCCACTACAACGTCATCACCCGATTGAATCGCTTTCTGGAACGCGCCCGCCTGGCGGCGACACAGCGCCGAATGCAGCGTCAGATTTTCATTGAGTACCGCGCCCAGCTTCTGGGGCTGAAGCGGCATGGTCTGATTGCAGTCACAAATGAGCGTGGGCATGGTCTTGTGGGTTGGCGGCGGCACGACGTTCAGTGGCGCAGGCTGGATTCCTGGAATACCGAATGCCCCGCACGGATTACTTCTGGGCTGGCACCAGACTGTGCCACGATTTCCGTTTTGGGGTTATTCGCATTTTCTCCCGCAAACCGCGGGGCACCTGGCGAGCCATTCGCCAAATTGGCGAAGCGGTCGCTATTCCAGCTTGATGTCGCCATCAAACCTGGTGGCAAACTGCAGCGAGGGAATTTCCAGCGTTACCTTCACTGCAAACGTTTCATTGCCGGCAAGCTTGCCACTGGTGATTGCGTTGGCCACGACCTGCTCAATCTCGCGTTGCGAGCTGACGCCGACAAGTTTCAGGAGTTTGCGGATGCTGGTGTTGAATGTTTCTTCGTTCATAAAGCTGCCTTGTATTCAACCCGGGGCGGGTTGTACGGGGGTTCCTCAGCCGTTGTAGCGCTGAAAAATCAGTGTGGCGTTGGTTCCACCAAAACCAAAACTGTTCGACATGATGGTGTTCAACGTGACGTTGTCCTGGCGTTCGCGCACGATGGGAATACCCTGCGCTCCGGCGTCCATCTGTGTAATGTTGGCGGAAGCACTGAGAAAATTTTCTTCCATCATCAACAGCGAATAAATCGCTTCATTGACGCCTGCCGCACCCAATGCGTGGCCTGTCAGTGATTTTGTGGAACTGACCCAGGGCATGCCGTCCGGGCCAAAAACGGTGCGCAGGGCGTCAAGCTCCTTGGTATCCCCAACCGGCGTACTGGTGCCGTGGGCATTGACGTAATCAATCTTGCAGCCACCAATGGTTGCCATCGCTTGCTGCATGCAGCGCACCGCTCCTTCACCGGAGGGCTGAACCATGTCGTAGCCGTCGGAAGTCGCGCCATAACCGGTCAGCTCCGCGTAGATTCTTGCGCCACGCGCCTTGGCATGCTCCAATTCTTCAATCACCAGTACACCGCCGCCGCCGGAGATCACAAAGCCGTCCCGGGTTTCGTCAAAAGGCCTCGACGCTGTGGTTGGCGTGTGATTGTATTTTGACGACAACGCGCCCATTGCGTCAAAAAGCATGGACATGGTCCAATGCACTTCTTCGCCGCCGCCAGCAAACACCACATCCTGCTTGCCCATCTGGATCAGTTCCATCGCGTGGCCGATGCAGTGGGCGCTGGTGGCGCAGGCTGAGGTGATTGTGTAGTTGACTCCCTTGATCCTGTAGGGTGTTGCCAGGCAGGCAGTATTGGTGCTGGACATGCTTCTGGGCACCATGTAGGGCCCCACCCGCTTGATGCCTTTTTCACGCAAAATATCAGCCGCCTCAACAATATTCGAGGTGGACGGACCGCCAGATCCCATCGTCAATGGCCTGCCGCATGGCAATATAGTTAAAGGCAGCGCCGTCGCCCATAAAGCGTTTTATCTTGCGGTCAATGAATGCATCAACATCTATATTGATGGCGCCGTGAATATGACTGCGGAAACCCATTTCCCGATAAACCTCCGAGAAACTGATACCGGAACGGCCTTCCTTCAGGGAATCCACAACCTCTTTCCGGTTATTGCCAATACTGGAAACAATACCCAAACCGGTGACTACGACTCTTTTCATCATTCGCGCCCCCTAAAAGCTTTCTGTCTGAACGAATAAGCCAACCCGCAAATCCGTTGCTTCATAGATTACCTTGCCATCCACCTCCATGGTGGCGTCAGCGATACCCATCACCAGTTTTCGCATGATCACTCTTTTCAAATTGATCCGGTACACCACCTTTTTGGCGGTAGGCAGCACTTGCCCTGAGAATTTGACCTCTCCCACACCGAGGGCGCGCCCCTTGCCGGCGCCGCCCATCCAGCACAGGTAGAAGCCGACGAGCTGCCACATTGCATCCAGCCCCAGACAACCGGGCATTACGGGATCGCCCTGAAAATGACAGGCGAAAAACCATAAATCAGGCCTGATATCCAGTTCCGCAATAATCTCGCCCTTTCCATGGGAACCGCCAGTATCCGATATATGGGTAATGCGATCCATCATCAACATATTGGGCAGCGGCAACTGCGCATTTTTTGGACCGTAAAGCTCTCCCCTCCCGGACATCAGTAATTCTTCGTGCGTGAAACTGTGTTGTTTTTCCATAATACTTACGATACTTTGCATTGATGTTATAGATTATAAATTGTCTGACAGTTACGAAATATATAACTTTTCATTTTAAACGTACGATCCATCACGTGTAAATTTGAATACCTTTTGGCGCCTGGCAGGAATGGCCAGTACATGGTGATTCAACATGACGCCGTGATGAAATCTTCGCCGGCCTTTATAAATAATTTGATTGTTGCCATATCTTCACTGGAGCAGGTTTTTATGGCGTGCCTG
>JAHFQQ010000055.1:0-3431 GCA_023259235.1 Polaromonas sp.
TGGCCTATTTTGCAAGCGTGTTTCTCGGTGCGGGGGCCCAGATGCTGGTTGCTGGCGTGCTGGGCAACAGCGGGGCGCCGGTGATCGGCGCTTCCGCCGGTGTGTTTGGCCTGCTGCTGGGGTTTGCACTGGTGTTTCCGGAGCGCCGCATCATGCCGCTATTTCCGCCAATCCCAATGCCCGCCCGTATCTTTGTCCTGCTTTACGCCGTGCTCGAGCTGACGCTCGGCGTCACCGGCTCGCAGGCGGGCGTTGCCCACTTCGCCCACTTGGGCGGCCTGCTGGGCGGCTGGCTGGTTTACCGTTTTGGGCCGGGTGGCCCGGGCTCCTGGCACCGTCGCCGCCGATAATTGCGCTTGAAAATAGCCACCGGAAATTCTTTGAACAAAGCAACGCGTTATCGTTCGCCCGTACACCGGGCTGGGCTGGTTTTGATGGCAGCCACGCCTTTTTACCACGCACGCTTGACCGGGGAGATGTGCGCGCATGGATTCGCCTGACCCGGTCTTGCACGCCTCGCCCGGGTCCCCAGTGCGCACTGTCAGATCCCGGCTGGCGGGCGTGGCAAGAACCGCCCAACTCTGGTTGTGGGCGGCTGCGGCGGGGGCCGTTGCAGCCGGGGCCACCATTGGCTTTCGCTGGCTGATCGAGCAGGTGGAACGACTTGCCACCGGACACGCCGGTGGGCTGGTCGACGCTGCCCGGTCGCTCGCTCCGTGGCATCGCTGGGCGGTGGGGGCCGTTGGGGGGCTCCTGGCCGGCCTGGTCTTGGAGCTCGGGCTGCGTTGGGCGGCACGCGGACCCGCTGGCGAGTTCCACGTGGATTACATAGACGCCGCGCGCCAGGGGCAGGTGGTCCTGAATGACCGTACCACGCTAGCCCGCAGTGCGTCGGCCTTGCTGTCAGTGGGCACGGGAGCATCGATTGGCCGCGAAGGCCCCATGGTTCAGATGGCCGCCTGGCTGGCGTCGTGGATTGCCCGATTCTCGCCGCTGCCCGTCGAACAGCGTAATGCCATCCTGGTTTGCGGAATTGCGGCAGGCATCGGCTCGGTGTACCACGCTCCCATTGCAGGGGTCGTGTTTGTACTGGAACTCGCGCTCGGCTTCTTCGCGCGCCACACGGTGGCTCCAGTGCTGATTGCCAGCGCCACTTCCAGCGGCCTGATCTACTGGCTGGTCGCGCCCAGTCCGCTATACGTCATGCCGCCGATCGTGCTGCTGCCCACCAGCATTGAAGCGGCCCTGGTGTTGGGAGTTTTGTGCGGAGTTGTCGGCTGGGCGCTGCTGGATCTGCTCGAACGCAGCCGACGCCTGTTTGCGCGCATCAACTCTCTGCCGCTGCGCCTTGGCCTGGGTGGCGTACTGGTCGGCGGTCTTTCCGCGGGCGTGCCTGAAATCTGGGGCAACGGCTACAGCGTGGTCTCCCAGGTGTTGCAGGGCGACCAGGCCTGGCAGTGGGTGGCGCTGCTCCTCGTGATGAAAATTCTTGCCACCGCGCTCAGCACAGGTTCGGGGGCGATCGGTGGCGTTTTCACGCCAACGCTGTTTGTGGGCGCCACCAGCGGTTACGTGATCGCGCATGTTGCCGGGCTCTGGCTGCCGCCGGCGCTGATTGGCGACCCGCAGGTGATGTCCGTGATTGGCATGGCTGCCGTGCTGGCGGCGGTGACTCACGCACCGCTGATGGCCATTGTGATGGTGCTGGAGATGACCAACCAGTTCCAGCTTGCCGTGCCGGTCATGCTGGCCTGCGGCGTGGCCTATGCCATCAGCACGCAATTTGGCGCCACGCCCTTGTATGGAAATCCAATCGAAGGCCATCCGTGAATACCTGACATGGGCGTATTGGGGCGCATTGGGCCGCGTTGAGGTAATCAATCCCTTCTGCAGCCCGGCACCGGCAGCGCTGGCCGCATCGCTTGCCAATAAAATCCGGCCGCTTATTTTTTGAGCGCCGCCAGCTTGCTGAACGCTGATTCCATGGCAGTAGCGCTTATGGGCCGCGACGCATCAGGCCGTCCGGCGCCCTGCGTTCCCCTGTTTTGCTGACCTGACCGCGCGCTCTCAAAGCGATTCTCGCTCGGGCCGCCGCGCTGTGCCCCCGTCTGTCCCAGCTTCATGCTCAGGCCAATGCGCTTGCGGGCAATATCAATTGCGGTCACGCGCACCTTGACGATATCGCCGGTTTTAACCACCTCGCGCGCGTCGGTGACAAACTTGTCGGCAAGCTGGCTCACATGCACCAGGCCGTCCTGATGTACACCGATATCGACAAACGCGCCGAAGGCCGCAACGTTGCTGACGGTGCCCTCGAGCGTCATGCCTTCCTTCAAATCCTTGATGTCTTCGACGCCATCGTTAAAACGCGCCACCTTGAAGTCGGGACGCGGGTCGCGGGCGGGCTTTTCCAGTTCAGCCAGAATGTCCCTGACCGTGATGACGCCAAACTTTTCATTGGCAAAAAGTTCGGGCCTCAATGTTTTGAGCATCTCGGCGCGGCCCATCAGTTCGGCCACCGGTTTGCCGGTGTGCGCGATGATTTTTTCCACCACCGGATAAGTTTCGGGATGCACGCCAGTCATGTCCAGCGGGTTGCTGCCACCGCGCAGCCGCAAAAATCCGGCACTCTGTTCAAAGGTTTTGGCGCCCAGGCCGGTCACCTTGAGCAAATCGGCGCGGCTGGCAAACGCGCCATTGGCGTCGCGCCAGCGCACCACCGCCTTGGCCACTGCCGGACTCAGGCCCGAGACACGCGCCAGCAGCGGCACGCTGGCGGTGTTCAGGTCCACGCCGACACTGTTGACGCAATCTTCAACCACGGCGCTCAGGCTGCGCGCCAGCTCGCTCTGGTTCACGTCGTGCTGGTACTGGCCGACGCCGATCGACTTGGGGTCGATCTTGACCAGTTCCGCCAATGGATCCTGCAGGCGGCGCGCAATGCTCGCCGCGCCGCGCAGGCTCACGTCCACGTCGGGCATTTCCTGGCTGGCAAACTCGCTGGCCGAATACACCGAGGCGCCGGCTTCGCTGACGACTATCTTTTCGATAGCAGTATCCGCCCGTACCTCCTGGACTGCAGCCGATTTAGCCATGATCTTTATCAAATCGGCCGCCAGCTTGTCGGTTTCGCGGCTGGCGGTGCCATTGCCAATGGCGATCAGGTTGACGCCGTGTTTTTCGCAGAGTTTGCCAAGGGTGTGCAGCGAGCCATCCCAGTCCCTGCGCGGCTCGTGCGGATAAATCGTGGCGGTTTCCACCAGCCTGCCGGTGGTATCGACCACCGCCACCTTCACGCCGGTGCGAATGCCCGGGTCCAGCCCCATCACCACACGCGGGCCGGCCGGCGCGGCCAGCAGCAAGTCGCGCAGGTTGTCGGCAAAGACCTTGATGGCAACTTTTTCGGCATCCTCGCGCAGGCGGGTAAACAG
>JAHFQQ010000055.1:3441-10634 GCA_023259235.1 Polaromonas sp.
GTAAACAGGTCGCGCTCCAGCGAAAGGCTGAGCTTGACGCGCCAGCTCCAGGCCACGCATTTGCGGATCAGATCGTCGGCCGCCCTGCCCTTGTGGCTCCAGCCCAGATGCAGCGCGATTTTTCCTTCAGCAATACTGGGCTGGCCCGGCTCAGGCTGTTCGGGCAGCACCAGCCTGGCGTCCAGAATTTCCAGGCCACGGCCACGGAACACGGCCAGCGCGCGGTGCGAAGGCACGCGGCCAATTGGTTCGCTGTAGTCAAAATAATCACGGAACCTTGCGTTCTCTGGCGCATTTTCATCCTTGCCAGTGACCAGTCTTGACGAGAACAAGCCTTCACTCCATAACCACTGCCGCAGCGACTGCACCAGCGCGGCGTCCTCGGCCCAGCGCTCGCTCAGAATGTCGCGCACGCCGTCAAGCACGGCCTGCACGCACGTAAAGTCATCGCCGCTCGCATTCTTTTCTGCTTTCACATAGGCGATGGCTTCATCGTTCGGGTTCAGTGACGGCTCGGCAAACAGCGCATCGGCGAGCGGTTCAATGCCCGCCTCACGCGCAATCTGGCCCTTGGTGCGGCGTTTCGGCTTGTAGGGCAGGTACAAGTCTTCCAGGTCCTGCTTGGTGGCAGCCAATTCAATCGCGGCGCGCAATAAAGGCGTGAGCTTGCCCTGCTCCTGAATGCTTTTCAAAATGGCTTCACGCCGGCCTTCGAGCTCGCGCAGATAGCTCAGGCGATATTCGAGTTCGCGCAATTGGATGTCGTCGAGCCCGCCGGTGGCTTCCTTGCGGTAGCGCGCAATAAACGGTACGCTTGAGCCACCGTCGAGCAGCTCGACCGCTGCCTTGACCTGATGCGCCTGGGCCTTTATTTCGGCCGCAATCTGGCTGATGATTTTATGCATGCTGAAAAAGTGGATTGGGCCCGAAGGCCTGAAAAAGGAGCTGGGTGAAGGCTGATAGAAACCAGCCTTCAACCCAAAAAACGGACATCAAGGGTCGGCATTGTCCCACAGCCCGAAAGTACCACGGCGCCTAAACTGCTTCATCGTTGCCGAGCCAATTTTCGACCCAATTCTTCAACACGTTCCGGGAGACGCAGCATGCGCATTCGCACCATCGTATTCATTCTTGCCATCGTACTGGTCGCGGCTTTTGTTGCACTCAATCTGAATGAATTCATGCACGTCAGCGTGTTGAGCCTGGGCTTCACCACCATCGAGGTGTCGCTGGGCCTGGTGATGCTGGTGCTGCTTGGGGTTGCCACCGCCCTGTTCCTGGGCAGCGCGCTTTACATGCAAAGCACCAACCTGCTGGAGATGCGAAAGCATACGCGCGAGCTGAACGCCCAGCGCGAACTGGCCGACAAGGCCGAAGCCTCGCGCTTTACCGAATTACAGAACTTTCTTGCCGCGCAAGCCGAAACCGAGAAACAACGGGAAGAAGCCACTGCCGCTGCCCTGACAGCGCAGTTTGCGCAGCAGCAGCAAGCGCTGATGGCCCGCATCGAACAGTCAGACAACACCACGGCAGCCTTCCTGGGGCAGCTTGAAGACAAACTCGAACGCCAAGCTGTGTCCAGCAAGACCTGAACCGCGATCAAATGCGCCTTGCGTCTGCTTAAGCGAATCCGTCACACCTTGTCCGCGGAGACCACATACGGTGGTTTAGCCAGTGGCACGAACACACAGACACGCAGGCCCGAATGCTTCACTTCGTCCGAGAAGCCCAGTTGAATCTCAGCGCCAATCCGGTCCGCGACTGCCTTGACGATGGAAAGGCCCAGACCTGACCCGACTTGATCGCTCCCGAGCGCACGATAAAACGGGTCAAACACCCGCTCCCGTTCGGCCACTTGAATACCTGGCCCAGAATCCTGGATTCTCAGTATTGCGGAGCCTTCCTTCGTGGTGACGGAAAGATCAACCCTGCCGCCATCCGGTGTGTAGCGAATGGCGTTATCGACCAGGTTCTTGACCACTGCCATCAAATCCAGCTCGTTGACCCAGAGTTGGGCGTCTTGCTCTCCTTCGACGCCCATGTCGATGTGCTTGTCGTCGGCCAACGGCATGAGGTCTTCCAGCACGCGGCGATAGACGCGCTGCACCGACACCGGCGACTCGGGCCGGTCGAGCGCAGCCTGCGCCTTGGCCAGGGTGAGAAGCTGATCCAGCAGGTTGCGGCCGCGCTCGATGCCCCGGCGCAATGTAATGAGGCGTTCTCGCGCAAGGTCCGGCATGTCTGCCTGGTCCAGCCGCTCCGCTTGCAGTGACAAGGCTGTCAACGGGGACCGAAGTTCGTGCGCCGCATCCGCGACAAACCGGCGCTGTGTCTCCATCGATTGGTCAACGCGGGCAAGCAGACGGTTGATTGCCACCACGAACGGGCGCACTTCGGCGGGAAGATGGGTCACCTCGACGGGATGTAACTCCTGTTCGGCACGCTGGTCGATTTCCGCCGACAACGAAGCGATGGGCCGGAACATCTTGCGCACAAGGTCAGCCACGATCAAAAGCAGGATGGGAACCAGGATCAAAAACGGCATCAAGGTGCGCAAGGCGCTGTCGCGTGCAATTTCATCACGAACGCCGGTTTCCTGCGCAACGGCAATCTGCTCGCCACTGGACGTTGTTTTGACCATCACACGAAACGGCTCGCCGTTCACATCAAGCGTATGCAGGCCATCGGACAGCGTGAGCGGTAGTGGCAACGGTGCTCCTGCATCGCCCTTCCCGGCCGCCTTGCTGCCATCTGCGAGATACTGGACGATGACGCGGGATTCTTCATCGCTGTCTTTGGCGCGGCCATCGTCTCCAGGATGTGCAAGCGGGAGGTGTTGCCGATCAAACAGCGCCGCAACCTGGCGCAGCATGTCGTCTTGCAGTTCGTGCGCCTCGTTGAATGCTGATACGAAAGAAAATATGCCAGCCACCAGCGCAATGACCAAAATGGCCAGCGACAGCAAAAAAGACAATTTGAGCTGAACCGACTCGTTCAGGCGCTTTTTGAAACCATCCATCCAGCCCCCCTGACATTTTTGATGATTTCGCTTCCCAGTTTGCGTCGCAATGCATGGATCAGGAATTCGACGGCGTTGCTTTCCACCTCTTCGCCCCAGCCGTAGATTCGGTCTTCCAGATCACTGCGGGAAAGAATGGCGCCAGGGCGTGCCAGCAAGGCTTGCAACAAGGCGAATTCACGGTTGGAGAGTTGCATGGGAGCACGGTCGTTGACCGCTGCTTCCCGCGTTGCCTGATCGAGCAACACCACCCCGTTGCTGAGCACGGGCGTTGCGCTCCCTCCCTTGCGTCGTAGTACGGCGCGCATGCGGGCCAGCAGTTCGGCCATCTCAAAAGGCTTGAGCAAATAATCATCGGCCCCGCCATCCAGACCGCGCAGTCGATCATCGAGGCCGTCGCGGGCGGTGATGATGAGCAGGGGAACCGGGTTGTCCCTGGCGCGAATGCTGGTCAGTACGTCCAGCCCGTCCTTGCCGGGCAGGCCAAGATCGAGCAGCACCAGGTCATAGTGCTGGCAACCCAGTGTTGTAAGAGCGGTTTGGCCGTTTTTTACCCAGTCGGCGGCGTAAGAAGCGTCTTTCAGCGCCCCCTGGATGGCTTCGCCAATCATGGTGTCGTCTTCGACCAGCAATACCCGCATTTCTCCTCCAGAGAATATCGACAATTCAATGCGTCGTTCTGGCAGCTCTGTGTTTGAACAACAAAATGCTGGTCAAAATGAAGGCGAATAGTGCCGCAGATGCTGAATAACGACTCAGGGCCAGCCCGCCCGCGCCGAGCGGCTTGTCCAGAAAATCGCCAACCACGGCGCCAAGAGGACGGGTCAGAACGAAGGCGGCCCAAAAAAGCAGGGTTCGCGATATATTTGTCCAATAGTAAGCGGCAGCGACCAACACCAGCAACCCGCCAAAGACGAGAGCGGCGCCGGTGTACCCGAGCCCGGCTGTACCCGCCGTCCAGTCGCCCAGTGCCGTCCCCAGCGTTTGGGAGAACATGATTGTCAGCCAGTAAAACATTTCCGCTTTGGGCGAACTGACTGTGCTGACTGAGACCGAGCCGAGTGTGCGATGCCAGATAAAGAATGAACCGAGCAGCAAGGCCAGAAGCAAGGTCGAGCCACCCGCGTACCCAATGCCCAGAGACCGGTCAGCGAAATCGGCCAGCGTCGTGCCGACCGTGGTGGTAGCGATGATCGTTGTCCAGTAGAGCAAGGGATGAAATTTTTTGGCCTTGATTTGTGCAAATACTGCCACCAAAAATACGACCAAGAAAATGCCTGTGCCAATCAGATAGCCCAGATTCATCGACATTGATACGGCATCGCCACCGGTTTCACCGAGCGTTGTTGCCGCTATTTTGATTACCCAGAACAGCAATGTGACTTCTGGAACTTTGCTCAAAGCATTTTTTGTTGAGGTATCCATATTGATTTTTCTCGCAGGTTAGCGCTTCCCCTGGAGGGAGTCAAAAGTGGTCAGCAAGTCAGCCATCGCCTTCTTGCAGTCAGTTTGGTTGGGTGCGTCTGCACGCAGCGCGCTGAGGGCATGGTCAATGGACTTGTCGAGCACGTGCCAATCATCCGCTGCACGAGGCTTCAGGCCTGCTTCGGCCGAGTCCCAGGCGACCTCCAGATCCTTGATGCGCACCTTGGCCGCAGGTAGCTCGTCCTTGTCCACGAGGCTGGCAACATCGGCCGCAAGGCTGCGAAATGCAGACAAGTCCCCCAATTTGGAGGCTGTCTTTGCTTGTGGCCCGGCACTGGCTTGAGCCGGCGCACCAGCGCCAGCCGCGCCCGTATCGGCGGGCTTGGAGCAGGCAGTGGCAAGCGCCAAAAGAGCAATGGCCGCGACGGCGGCAACGGGACGAACGAGTGAATGAAGTTTGTTCATGATATTTTCTTGCGTTGGTGGATGAAAGCGTGAGGGATGGCGCCTATTGGGCGATGGATGCTTTGCTGCCGGCGCCCACGCTGAACTGTGCAACGGCAACCAGCAGCGTAATCACGGTCAGAAATAGCGCGCTGGTCCACATGGCGCCCATGCCGAGGCCGCCATAGGTCTTGGCCTGCGTCAGCAAGTCGCCCAGCGAGGCTCCGAGGGGGCGCGTCACGATGTAGCCAATCCAGAAGGTCAGCACGGCGTTGCCGCCCAGGCGCCAGGCCGCATAGGTGATGGCGATCAGTGAGCCAAACGACACGGCGCCCCAAATAAAGCCAAGGCCAAGCGCCTCGGTCGCCAGGTCACCTGCAGCGGTGCCCAGGGAAAACGTACAGAGGATGGCTGCCCAGTAAAACAATTCCCTGCGCCGCGTGAAAATTTCATGGATGGACAAAGTGCGCTCCACCCCATGCCAGACCGCAAAAATTGCGGCAAGCATCACGGCAAACACCGACGTGCTGAAATACAGGCTCACGCCCAGTCCATCGGTAAGCAGGTCAGTAATCTGGGTGCCGACCACGCTGACCAGCACGACCGTAAGCCAGTAAATCCACGGCGTGTAGCGCCGCGTGCGCAACTGCATGAACAGGGCAACGGCGAGCAGCGTACCCATCATGGCACGGGTCACGCCTTGGCCGAGGCCGGCATTGACTGCCAGAAAGTCGGCGCCGGTTTCTCCGACCGTCGTGGACATGATCTTGATGACCCAGAACGAGAGCGCCACTTCGGGGACTTTATTGAGCCAGGTTGATGCGCAAGGCGTGGTCAGCGTAGTCATGGGGTTATTTCCTGCAAAGGACGGGTTGTTCTTGCGGCAAGTCTGCCCGGCCAGACTTAGGCCAGCCATAGGCCCATCACTTGCGCACCCAGCCGGTCTGGATGAGTTTTCCGAAGAGGATGCGATGAAGACGGATGGCGCACCTGTAGGCGGCGGGCAAATACAGGTGCGCCGCACGAAAAGCCAGCCAGGCACTCAGCGCGGCGATCAGGGCTGCACCCGCCATGTCCAGCGGAAAGTGAACGCCAAGGTAAATGCGCGCCCACGCCACCGGCAGTCCCAGCAGTGCCAGTGCCAGCCCGACCCTGCGCGGTCTGCGGTGTATCAGAAAGCTGAAGGCGACGGCCCACAGCAGCGTCAGGTGGTCGCTCGGAAACGACGAATCGGCCGCATGGGGAATCAGGGTATGTCCCAGACCGAGCATGAATGGACGTGGATGCGGCCAGCCCCATCCAATCATCTGGGCAATGAGCAAGCCCGCCGCAGCCGATGCAGTGGCTTCGAGCATCACCTTTCGGGTGCGCCCGCTACCGCGCAGCCAGCCGAACCCAATGATGGCCGGGATCACCCAAATGGCGTACTCGGCAAAAAAGATGGCGCAGGCCAGCAGCAGCGTACCAGGGTGCTCTGGTGCATTGAGCCAGAGAAATAGTGCGTGGTTGAGGTTTTCCATGCAGTCTGCGTGGCCGGATCGCCCTCAGGGCCGACCCGGCCATGCTGGCGTGAAGTCAGTCTTTTTTGTCGTGGCCGTCATCGCGATCCGCTTTGTCTTCAGCGGACGAAATGACCGTGCCCTTGTCGGCATCGACCTTGACATCGAAGACCTTGGCCCCACTAACAACTTCCACGTCATAGGCCCATCCCTGTTTCGAATTCTCATACTCGGCGCGTGCCGCCTTGCCGTTGGCATGCTGTTCGGCCGTGGTAACAGCCTGGGCGAGCGGAATTTTTGCCTTGGTAATGGCCATGGCATCGTTTTCCATGCCGCCCTGGGTGGCATAGGCAGCGGTGCCCGCAGCGGCGATGGCAATGGCCAAGAGGGAAAGTTTACTGTAGCGATTCATGATGTTTCTCCAAAAAGAACGCAGGTATTTGCGCAATGGAGAGACTACGAAAGCTGACTTAGCCGGCACTGAGCCGCCGCAAAATAGCTTGGCGTGCCTTATTTTCGGTTTTCCGAGACGACCCTTCATGGACTGCCCAGCCCTGGTTTTGTGAAAATCATCACCATGCGAAAATACTCCGCCAAGGATTGAGCTGGACATATCTGCAATAAAATTACGTCATGCGTGTTCTGCTTTTCGCCCTCATGATCGCTCTGCTGACCCTGCGCGGCTGGGTCGGTGATGCCATGGCGATGCCGGCAAACGCCGGGCACTGCTCGGAGATGCAAGCCGTAGCCCACACTACCCATTCGATGGGGGCCAGGGATCAATTTGATACGAATTCCGGTGCTAC
>JAHFQQ010000055.1:10644-11641 GCA_023259235.1 Polaromonas sp.
AATTGCCTCAGCCCTGCCGGTACGTCCACGCACGCAAGCACCGGCAGTGCTGCGCAGCCGGGCAACGCAGATGATCAATGCTGCACACCCAGCGCCTGCCAGATATGCCACACACTTGCCCTGACGGGCGCGGTGCGCCTGCATGTCGGCGCTGCCGAGCCTCCTCGGCCATGGCCCGCTGGCGCCATGCAGTTTGCCAGCGCGGTTACCACTGTTGGCCTGAAACCCCCTATCTCCTGAGCTTCAGACTTTGCCTGTGGTGCCGCCGCTATTGGCGCAGGATGTTCAGGCTGCCTGCCGGCGCACGCCAGCCGCACCACGGAACGGCATCAAAACTATCAAATAGATAGCTGCATGCGCAATAGTGGCGCGGGCTAGAACCTATTTTATTCATAAGTTATCAATACTTCGAGATTGATCCAGATTAAAGGAAATCATCATGCAAAGACGTTCAATCATCCGGGGTGCAGCCGCGCTGCTGGGCGCAGCATCCCTCGCAACGCCCATCATCGGTCTGACCCAGACCAAACCCCTGGTGGAGGTCTGGAAGACCGCCACTTGCGGTTGCTGCCATGAATGGGTTGCGCACCTGGAGGCCAATGGTTTTCAGGTGAAAACGCACGACATCAGTGACATGGCCAAAGAAGCACAGCGGCGCCAGCTCGGGCTGGCCGACAAATTTGCCTCATGCCACACGGCGCTCATTGGCGGCTATGTGCTCGAAGGCCATGTGCCTGCGCGCGAGATTCGCCGGCTCCTCAAAGAGCGCCCCAAAGCGCTGGGCCTGGCCGTGCCTGGCATGACGGTCGGCTCGCCCGGCATGGACGGGCCAGCCTACGCTGGCCGCAAAGACCCCTATGCCGTGTTGCTGGTGCAACGCGACGGCGGTTCCTCCGTGTACCAGTCTTACTGACGTCAAAACGGAAATTTATGAACAACACAAGCCACACCACTACCCGGCGCGGCTTGATCACCGCTGCGGCGGAAGGCCCTGACA
>JAHFQQ010000055.1:11651-12212 GCA_023259235.1 Polaromonas sp.
GAGAAAAAGTTGGACCCGGCACTCAAGCCGACCGCAGCGCCGCCTTGAGCTGGGCCCCGATCTCGGGCTTGTCGGCAAACGGATCGGTCGGGTTGCGCGCCTGCATGATGTCCTCCAGGCGCGTCTGCACCGAATGAATGGCCTGGGGGTGGCTGTAGATGTAAAACCGGTTTGCGGCGACGGCATCGAATACTTTTTGCGCCACATCGGCGGCTGTGACCTTGCCGGAGCTGACGGCCTTGTCGTTCATGGCCTGGCCGATCAACTGGCTGCGCGTCGGGTTTTCAGGCGCCAGATCGTCAGGGCGGTTGCGCTGGCTCCGGCTGATGCCGGTGGCGACAAAAAACGGGCACAGCACGCTGGCGCCAATCTGGTCGGTGACCAGCGCCAGGTCCTGGTACAGCGTTTCACTCAAGGACACCACGGCATGCTTGCTCACGTTGTACACGCCCATGTTGGGCGGATCGAGCAGCCCGGCCATGCTGGCGGTGTTGACGATATGCCCCTGCCAGGACGGATCTTTCGCTGCGGCCTCCAGCATCCTGGGCGTAAAAATGCGCA
>JAHFQQ010000055.1:12247-14268 GCA_023259235.1 Polaromonas sp.
TCCCAGACCAGGCCAGCAGCGGCGACGCCGGCGTTGTTGAAAACAAGATGCGGCGCGCCAAAGCGCTCGAACACGGCCTGGCCCATGGCCTCCATTTGCGCGGCATTGGACACGTCGAGCCTGAAGGGCAGCACCTGGGCGCCAGTGGCTTTGATCTCTGCGGTGACCTGGTCGAGCGCATCCTGCTGCACATCGACCAGCACCAGCTTCATGCCCAGTCTGGCGCCAATTCGCGCGCACTCCAGTCCAAAGCCCGAGCCGGCACCGGTGAGAACAGCGGTCTTGCCTTTGAAATTCACGATCATCGCCAAAATTCCTTGAATCAGGTTAAATGGACCACAAACCGCCACGCCATGAGGTCGGTCGCAGCGCTCACGCAGGCATGACCGCCCTGAGTGAGTAGCCGATGCGCGGAAAGTGCACATGCACCGTGCCTGCACGCGCGTCGCTGCGGCGCAGCGTGTAGTGCATGCGGGTGGCGGCGATCAACTCGCCCTCGGTGGGCTCCGGGCCAAAGCTTTCGGCGCTGACGAGCACGCGCCTACCCAGCGGAATGCCGTGCTCATCCTGAAAAATATCGTCGGACAAAGGTGCGGGCGTGGCGGCCGCCGCCACGGCAATGGCCTGTTGCGCACTGAATTTTTCCATCACCCCGTGGCCGATGGCATCCATGCGATCCATCCAGTCCAGCACCGCGGGCGTGAGGTTAAAAATATCGGCCAGCACTGGCGTGCGCACACGCGTGAACCACAGCGGGTGCAGCATTGCGAAGTCGGTGATGCATGGCACCTCGCCCTGCAAAAACGGCCAGTCAGTCAGCATATCCGACAGGCGGCGCAAATACGATTTGTAGGCCGCGGCGGCATCGACCGGGTGCAGGCGCATCATTCCCACGCTCATGGCCTTGCGGTCTTCAACAAACGCGCGGGCTGCGTCGGGTCCGGCTTTTTCAAACAACTGCGCCGCGCCCCTGGCCTGCAAGTTGAACGCCATGGAGGTCCAGAACAGCGTGGTGTCAGCCCATTGCGCCAGCGTTCGCGCCATGCCCTTGCCGGGCTCCGGGTACAGCGTGGGCTGGGGCTGCAGGTGCTCCAGCACGTCAGCAATCAGGGCCGTGTCGCAATACAGGTCGGCACCAATTTGCAGCACCGGAGTCTTGCGGTAGCCACCCGTGAGCGCCAGCAGATCGGGCTTGGGCATGATTGCCGGGATGATGACCGACTTCCAGGCCAGCTTTTTATAGCCCAGAATCAGGCGGATTTTTTCGGAAAAAGGCGAAGTCGGGTAGTGGTGAAGAATCAGCTCGGTCATGGCGGGTGCTCCTGAATACGTGAAAACCTCATTGGCTCCGGATGCGGCTGGCTCAAATCAGCTTGACCAGCTGCTTGCCAAGGTTCCTGCCCTTGAGCAGGCCCAGAAAGGCCTCGGGCGCAGCCTGCAGGCCCTGTGCCACGCTTTCACGCGGCCGCAGTTTGCCGCTGGCCACCAGCATGCCGAGTTCCCTGAGCGCCTCGGGCCAGATTTCCATGTGCTCGCTGACGATAAAGCCCTGAATTTTCAGCCGGTTGGTCAGGATCAGGGCCGGGTAAGCCATTGGCATCGGCTGGCCGACGTAGCCTGCGATCATTCCGCACAGCGCGATGCGGCCAAAGGCGTTCATGCGCGTGAGCACCGCATCGAGCACCATGCCGCCAACATTCTCAAAATAGCCGTCAATCCCGTCGGGGCAGGCTTCCTTGAGCGCCTTCGAGAGCGACGCTGCATCCTTGTGCTGCTTGTAGTCGATGCAGGCGTCAAAGCCCAACTCGTCCACCGCATACCTGCACTTCTCGGGGCCGCCGGCAATGCCGACCAGACGCAGGCTTCGCGCTTTTGCCAGGGCGGCAAAGGCGCTGCCCACCGCCCCGGTGGCGGCGCTGACCGCTACCGTCTGGCCCGCCCTGGGTTCGATGATTTTCACCAAGCCATACCAGGCGGTGACGCCCGGCATGCCCACCGCGCCCAGATAGTAGGAAAGCGGC
>JAHFQQ010000305.1 GCA_023259235.1 Polaromonas sp.
TCCACTTGTAGCCCTGATCGGGCAGGTCCGACAGCAGCATCTCCAGCACCATTTTCTGGCTCGTGACGGCGCGCGCACTGCGCGTCTGGACCTCCATGCCCGCAGTCGCGCTGCGGCAGCAGCTTGGCGCCAGCGTGCGCTCACCCTTGATTTCCACCACGCAGGCGCGGCAATTGCCGTCAGCGCGCAGGCCGTCCTTGTGGCAAAGATGGGGAATCTCTACCCCATGGCGCCGGGCGGCATTGAAAATGGTTTCGCCGTCATAAGCGCGCAGGGCCTTTCCATCCAGCGTGAATTTGATACTTTGCGGCGTGGCCTCGGCCCGCCCGGTCGCCGCTTTCATGCCGCGCCGCCAATCTCATGCAAAAAATATTTCTGGATGCTGCGAACCGGATTGGGGGCCGCCTGCCCCAGTCCGCAGATCGACGCATCCACCATGACCTGGCTCAGGTCTTCGAGTGTTGCGTTGTCCCACCGATCAGCCTCCATCAGCCTGGCTGCCTTGACCGTGCCAACGCGGCAAGGCGTGCACTGCCCGCAACTCTCGTGCGCGAAAAACCGCATCATGTTCAGCGCGGCATCGCGCGCCCGGTCCTGGTGACCGAGCACGATCACCGCCGCCGAACCGATGAACGCGCCATGGGGCTGCAAGGTATCAAAATCCAGCGGAATGTTGTTCAGGCTGGCCGGCAAAATGCCACCCGATGCGCCGCCAGGCAGGTAGGCATAAAACGCATGGCCATCGAGCATGCCGCCGCAATACTCGTCAATCAGCTCCTGCGCCGTGATGCCAGCCGGGGCCAGCTTGACGCCCGGCTGCCTGACGCGGCCACTGACGCTAAAAGACCGAAACCCGTTGCGCCCGTGGCGGCCAAAGCTGTTGAACCACTGCGGGCCTTTTTCCACAATGTCGCGCACCCAGTACAGCGTTTCAAGGTTGTGCTCCAGCGTGGGCCGGCCAAACAGGCCCGCCTCGGCAATGTAGGGAGGGCGCATGCGCGGCTCGCCACGTTTGCCTTCAATGCTCTCAATCATCGCGGACTCCTCGCCGCAAATATAGGCACCCGCACCGCGCCGCAGTTCGATCACGGGCAAATGGCAGGGCGGATTGGCTTGCAGCCTGGCGATTTCGGTTTGCAATATCGCGCGGCAACCATGGTATTCATCGCGCAGGTAGATGTAGCAGGCCTCGATGCCCACCACCTGTGCGGCCACCAGCAGGCCTTCTAGAAAACGATGCGGGTCGCGCTCCAGGTATGTGCGGTCCTTGAAGGTGCCGGGCTCGCCTTCGTCAATGTTCACGGCCATCAGCCTGGGGGCGGGCTGGTCGCGCACGATGCGCCATTTGCGACCGGCCGGAAAGCCAGCGCCGCCCAGGCCGCGCAGACCGGAGTCTTCCATGATCCGCATGATGCGATCGGGGTCTTCTTCACCATTGACCAGCGCCGCGGCCAGAGCGTAGCCGCCGTGGGCGAGGTAGGTGTCATAGCCAGCGTAGCCCGGCAGCGCGGCCATGCCCTTGCCGAGGCAATCGGCCGCTTGAAAATTAATAGCGTCTTGCGCCGATGGATGTTGGGTAAACCCGCCATTTACCGCGGAAATTACGGTTTCCACCGTGGCCACGGCGACCGGGTGTTGATGAACCACTGCCGCCGGTGCCTGTTCACAGCGCCCAATGCATGGCGTGGCGATGACCCGTATGCCTGCTCCGAGCAAGGCGGGCAGGCGCGCGAGCAGATCTTTGCCCCCGGCGAGCTCGCAGCTCAGGCCATCGCACACCCGCACCGTCAGACCCGGCGCTTTGGCATCATCCTTCACCACCTCGAAATGATGGTAGATGGTGGCTACCTCATAAACCTCCGACATGGGGATGTTCATTTCTTTGGCCAAAGCCACCAGATGGCGCTCATGCAGGCAGCGGTAGGCGTCGTTCAGGTTGTGCAAGAACTCGATCAACAGATCGCGCCGATGGGGCGGCGCGCCAATCAGCGAACGCACTTCGGCGAGGGAAGCCTCATCGGCCTGGCGGCCCTTGAGCTGACCACCGCGGCGAATGCGCTCGCGCATTTCATCGGTTCTGGCGATTGCCGCGGTTTCGACTTCAATAGACGGACCAGGAGGGTTCATTGTTGGCTTTGTGTAGCAAGCACGTTGGTGTGTGTTATACCGCACGGGCAAGGTTCGGCGCCCGCACCTGAACTGCCTTCATGAACGTTTCATCACCTTGAATCCCGATATTGACACCGGAGAAGAAGAAACGCGCTATTTGCCGATTGTGCTGCCGATGCTGCCCAGCTCGATCACCTTGGGCCAAGCGGAGATCGGCATCGGTGTCGGTGTCCCGCTTCCCGGCATCAGTATCGGCATCAACATACCGTCGCATCCGCAGATCGTCCGGGTATCGGGCTATCCGGTCTGCGACGTCCTCGAATAAATTCCTGCCGTCGCCGGTCAGGTGTCCTTGCTAACCGTGATGGTCGGGAACGTGGCTGAAAAATCCTTGGCCCTCGCCGCCACGGTAATCGCCATCTTGCGCGCAACTGCCTTGTAAATGGCCGCCACATCGCCGTCGGGTTCGGACACCACAGTCGGCTTGCCGCTGTCCGCCTGCTGGCGAATCCGGATGTCCAGCGGCAGCGCGCCGAGGTAATCCATGCCATACTCCGCAGCCATTTTCTTGCCGCCGTCGGCGCCAAAAATGTGTTCGGTGTGGCCGCACTGGCTGCACACATGGACCGCCATGTTCTCGACGATGCCCAAAATCGGCACACCCACCTTCTCGAACATCTTGATGCCTTTCTTGGCGTCAAGCAGCGCGATGTCCTGCGGTGTGGTGACGATCACGGCGCCGGTCAAGGGCACGCGCTGGGAAAGTGTGAGCTGGATGTCGCCGGTGCCGGGTGGCATGTCCACTATCAGGTAGTCAAGGTCTTTCCAGTTGGTCTGGCGCAGCAGTTGCTCAAGCGCCTGCGTGGCCATCGGACCGCGCCAGATCATGGCTTCGTCCTGCGCAACCAGAAAGCCGATCGACATCACCTGAATGCCGTAGTTTTCCATGGGCTCCATGTTTTTTCCGTCCAGGCTCTCCGGCCGGCCTTCAACGCCCATCATCATCGGCAGGCTGGGCCCGTAAACGTCGGCATCCAGCAGCCCGACGCTGGCGCCTTCGGCCGCTAGCGCTAGGGCCAGGTTGACCGCCGTGGTGCTTTTGCCCACTCCGCCCTTGCCTGACGCCACGGCAATGATGTTTTTCACCTGGGGCAGCAGCTGGACTCCGCGTTGCACGCTGTGGCTGGCAATCTTGACCGTCACATTCACCGACACGTTGTCGACGCCGCTCACGCTCTTCGCGGCGGCGATCAGGCTTTTGCGAATCGCCGGTATCTGACTTTTGGCCGGGTAGCCCAGTTCCACGTCAAAAGCCACATCGCTGTCGCTGATTTGCAGGTTCTTCAGGGATTTGTTGCTGAAAAAATCCTTGCCTGTGTTCGGGTCCAGCACGGTTTGCAGGGCGTTCAAGACAGTCTGTTTCTCAAGGGTCATCGGGAAATTCTCCAGTTGATTCGGACAAGGCAGGCCGGGTGCTTTTGCAAAAGTCGTCCGGCTGCAACGGGTTAGCCCTGAAGTCTAACGCCGCGGCGCGGA
>JAHFQQ010000056.1 GCA_023259235.1 Polaromonas sp.
GAAGCGTTTTTCATGAGGAAAGGTGTAGGTTTCAAGCCACGGCAGCAGGCCTTCGGCGGGCGAGCCGATCACGTCAAGCTGCGGGTAATGAATGTGCATGTCGACAAAGCCGGGGGCGATGATGCGGTCCTGCAAATGCTCCGTGGGTACGCCCGCAAAGCGCGGCGCCAGTTGGCTGTAACTGCCCACCGCCTGCACCACCTGCCGCCCCCGGGCATTCGGCCCCACCACCAGCAGGCCGTCGGATTCCAGCGTGGCTTCGGCGGGGCCGGAAAAATACAGGATGGAGGCGCGATAGGCTTTCATGCTGGCAAGGTTACCCCAAGAGCACACCCCGCCATCGAAGGCGGCGGCTATTTTGTCAGCCTGCCCTGCACGCCCTGCACCAGGAAGTTCATGCCCAGAATCTGCTCGTCGCTCAGCGTCTGGCCGGCGGCCAGCACTTCATGACCTTCATTGTCCAGCAGCACGGTGCGCGCCTTGAACGGATGCAGCTTGTCGTCCGCAATGTCGCGCTGACGCGCCAGCACCTCATCGACCACTTTTTTCGGCAGTTTGGGACCAAAGCTGTCCACGCGGATCATGCCTTCCTTCACGCCACCCCAGAAAACACCGCTCTTCCAGGTGTCGTGAAGTACGGCTTGCGCCCGGCGCGTGTAGTAATCACCCCACTGGTGCGTGATGGCCAGCAGTTGCGCGTCGGGCGCGAACTTGCGCATGTCGGAGTGGTAGGCAATCGCCAGCTTGCCGCGTTCCTGCGCCGCGCTCATCACGGCTGTGGAGCCGGTGTGAAAGGCGATCACCTCGACACCCTGGTCGAACAGCGCCATGGCGGCTTCGCGCTCGCGCGGCGGGTCGAACCATGTGCCCAGCCAGACCACCTTGACCTCGGCTTTCGGGTTGACCGAGCGCATGCCCAGCGTGAACGCGTTGATGCCCTGGATCACCTCGGGAATCGGAAAACCCGCCACATAGCCGGCGTGGGTTGCCATGCGGCCGGCGGCAATGCCCGACAGGTAACGACCTTCGTAATAACGCGCGTTCGCCACTGCCACGTTGGACGCGGTTTTGTAGCCGGTGATGGACTCGAACTTCACATTGGGAAAGTCCCTGGCGACCTTGAGCGTGGGCTCCATGTAGCCAAAGCTCGGCGTAAAAATCAACTGGTTGCCCTGGCTGGCCAGATCGCGAATCACGCGCTCGGCATCGGGCCCCTCGGCAACGTTTTCCACATAGGTGGTTTCGACCTGGTCACCCAGCGCTGCCGCGACGGCCTTGCGGCCTTCCTCATGCTGGTGTACCCAGCCGGCCTGCGTAATCGGCGTGACATAGACAAAACCGATTTTGAGCGGCGCCTTGACGGCCGGCATTTGGGAATAGGCGGGGGAAATACAACAGGCGGCCACGAGCGTCGAAATGACCGTGGTCACGAGGTTTTTGTACATGGTGGTCCTCTACATGATCCCGTAATTACAAAGACACCAGCGCGCCGGGACAACGCGCTGGTAATTGCCTATTTTAGCTTCGCGCCACCGGATACACCCTGATCAGCCAGCCATACAATGCGGCGCCTATCAACAGGGCGCTGGCGGCGATCTCCAGTGACAGCGTAAAGCCTTCGTGGGAGCTGCCGGTATGCCGCAGCAGCAAGGCCACCAGCGGCGGTCCCAAAAATTGCCCAATGCCGTAGGTTGCGGTGAGCAGACCCATGAAACTGGCGGCTGTGTCGGGGCGCAGACGCCGCACTTCCTGCATCGCAAAAAAAGTGATCGCGGTAAACGGCACACCCAACAGCAGGCTGCCAACGATGAAGCCTGCCAGGCTCGGGCTCCAGAGGCTGGCTGCAATGCCAAGCGCCTGAAAGAAATAGCAGACGGCCAGCAGCAACCGGAAATCCTTGCCGGCCGGAATGCGGGTGGCCAACAGCGCGCCCACCGTAACTCCAAGGCCGAAAATCGGCCAGAACAAATCCACCCACCCCGAGCCGGGCAACGCCGCTCGCGCAATCACCGGCAAAAAGGTGGCGGTAATGATGTAACCAAAACCGGCCAGGCCGTAGGCCAGGGTCAACAACGTCATCTCGCCGTGACTGTGCCGCGGCCGCGCAGCGCCCAACCCGGACTCAGGCGGCGCAACCCGGGGAACCCGCGCGGCCAGACGCTCTTCGCCCTGCAAAATGCGCCACACCAGGGCCGTGAGCACAAATGCCAGTACAGCAAAAATCAGCCACGCGGTGGCGGCGCTCCAGTGCCAGGCGACCATGCCGCTGGCAAACAGGCCGCTCACCACAATACCCGCGCCAGGACCGGCATAAATGACGCCGCCCAGCGTCGGCACGCCCAGTCCGGCCAGGTGCGCCAGGCACCAGCCCGAGGTATAGACGAACACCACCGCGCTGGTCACGCCGGCGGCAAAGCGCAGCGTGGGCCAGGCTGCGGGAAAGTGCCACGCCATGGCAAGCGTCAACACGCCCGTGGCGACCAGCCCGGCACGCACCAGCGACGAATAAGCGAGCAGAGGCAGCCGGCGCAGACGGGCCCAGAGCCAGGGCTGCAGCGTGCAGAAAATGGCGCCCAGCAGGTAGCCCAGGTAATTGGCGCTGGCCAGCCAGCTGGCCGCAGGCAAGTCCACCACACCGTCGTTCAGCATCATCGGCAGTATCGGCGTGAAGGCAAAGCGGCCAATGCCCATGGCGACAGCCAGCGAGACCAGTCCAGCCAGCGCTATGGCCCACGCGGTGGAAGGATGCCGTGTCTTGCTCATGTGCCGCTGGTCATTGAAATGTCTCGAAGGTTTCGTTGAGCCGGTCGAAATAGCGCTGTCTGGCCGACGGCTCGATGAAACCGGCCTCGAAACTGTTGTGCGCCAGAGTCCAGGCCTGCTGCGCATCAAGGTTCAATGCCGCAAATGTCTGCGTGAAGTTGTCATTCATGTAGCCGCCAAAATAGGCCGGATCATCGGAGTTGATGGTGGCCACCAGCCCGGCATCAAGCAACTGGCGCAGGTTGTGGCTGGCCAGATCAGGGAACACGCAAAGCTTGAAGTTGGACAGCGGGCAGACCGTGAGCGGGATGCGATCTTGCGCCAGGCGCCGCATCAGCATCGCGTCCTTGCCGCACTGCACGCCGTGGTCCACGCGCTCGACCTTGAGCACATCAAGCGCCGTCCAGATGTATTCGGGCGGGCCTTCCTCGCCGGCGTGCGCCACCCGATGAAAACCCAGCGCGCGGCAGCGTTCAAACACCCGCGCAAACTTTTCTGGCGGGTTGCCGACCTCGCCCGAATCGAGCCCCACGCCAATCAGTTTGTTGCGCAAGGGCAGTGCCTGCTCCAGTGTTTCAAACGCCCCCTTTTCACTCAAGTGGCGCAGGAAGCACATGATCAGCGAGGCGCTCACGCCGAAGTCGGCTCTGGCATCGACACAAGCCCGGTGCAGGCCATTGATGATGGTTTCCATGCCCACACCGCGCGCGGTGTGCGTCTGCGGGTCGAAAAACAGCTCGGCGTGCACCACGTTGTCTTGCGCGGCTTTCAACAGGTAAGCGCGCGTCATGTCGTAGAAGTCCTGCTCCGTGAGCAGCACGCTGGCGCCAGCGTAGTAAATATCGAGAAAGCTCTGCAGATTGGTGAAGGCGTAAGCCCGGCGCAAAGCGTCCACGCTGGCGTGGCGCAAGGCCAGGCCGTTGCGCTGCGCCAGCGCAAAGATCAGTTCTGGCTCCAGCGAGCCTTCAATGTGAATATGCAGCTCAGCCTTTGGCATGCGCCTGAGCAGCTCGGGCAAGCGGTCTTTGGCGACGGGCTTGATTACGGATTTTCCCAGATTCATTTCAGCTCCAAGAACAGGAAAGCCGCCCGAAGGCAGCTTTCAGGTCTGTCTTTTGTGAGCGCTCCGGCACGCCGGCCCGGAGTGCAACACTTCTTCAGTTACCGGGAACCTTGCCTTCCACGCCCTTGACGTAGGACTTCAGGCCACCGAGGAACTCGTCTGTCGCCACGGTGTCCTTGGCGACCAGTACCTTGCCGGTGTTATCCATGATCGGGCCCTTCCAGATCGCAAAGCTGCCGTCTTTCAGGCCGATCTTGACTTCGTCAATGCGCTTTCTGGTTTCGTCGGGCACGTCGGCGGCAATGGATACCAGATCGATCGCACCTTCCTTCACACCCCACCATGAGCGAGTTCCGCCCTTCCAGGTGCCATCAAGGACCTCGCCCACTGACTTGACATAGTAGGGGCCCCAATTGATCACGGCGGAAGCCAGGTGGGCTTTCGGGCCATAGGCCGTCATGTCGGAGTCCCAGCCAAAGGCGCGCTTGCCCATTTTTTCCGCGGTCTGCAGCACCGCGGACGAGTCGGTGTTCTGGAACAGCACGTCAGCGCCGCCATTGATCAGCGCGGTGGCAGCCTCGGTTTCCTTCGGTGGGTTAAACCACTCGTTGACCCAGACCACCCGGGTCTTGATTTTCGGGTTGGACGACTGGGCACCCAGCGTAAAACTGTTGATGTTGCGCACCACTTCGGGAATCGGTACCGAGCCGACCACGCCCAGCGTGCCCGACTTGCTCATCTTGCCGGCCACTACGCCAGCCATGTAGGCGCCTTCGTAGGTGCGGCTGTCATAGGTGCGCAGGTTGTCGGCGGTCTTGTAGCCGGTCGCGTGCTCGAACTTGACGGCGGGAAAGTCCTTGGCGACCTTGACCATGGACTCCATGAAGCCGAAGGTGGTGCCGAAGATCAGTTTGTTGCCCTGCTGCGCCATGTCGCGAAGAACGCGCTCGGCATCGGCCGACTCGGGCACCTTTTCAACAAAACTGGTGACTACCTTGTCGCCATAGGCTTGCTCGACCGCCTTGCGGCCATTGTCATGGGCAAAAGTCCAGCCACCATCACCGACCGGCCCGACATAGGCAAAGGCGACTTTCAGCGGCTCGGCCTTGGCGGGCGCAGGTGCGGCCACTGGTGCCGGGGCTGGCGCGGGCACCGGCGCGGGCTCCTCTTTTTTCCCGCAGCCCATCAGGGCCGCCGAGGCGACGGCAGACAGTGCCGCCAGCTTGAGCAGGGAACGTTTTTGCAGGTCAGTCATGTGATCTCGCTTTCGTTGAAGTTACGGAACAAGGATTCCGCGAGGGGACCATGGAAAAAATGCAATTATGCGGCTGAAAACTCAGTCGCCGGGGTAAAAGGGCTTGCCAATCGAGGTCGGCATGTTTACGCGTATCCACAGCGGGTTGCGCGAAATCAGCACCAGCACCACGATGGTGGCCAGATAAGGCAGCATGGTCAGGAACTGGCTGGGCACATTCACGCCCAGACCCTGCAGGTGGAACTGCAGCATGGTCACACCGCCAAACAGGTAAGCCCCCAGCAACACCCGGGCCGGGCGCCAGGTGCCAAACGTGGTGAGCGCCAGCGCGATCCAGCCCTTGCCGGCAATCATGCCCTCGACCCACAGTGGTGTGTACACCACCGACACATAGGCCCCCGCCAGCCCGCACAGCGCGCCGCCGGCCACCACGGCGGCCAGCCGGATGCGGCGCACCGGATAGCCCAGCGCATGCGCCGACTCGGGGCTTTCGCCAACCGAGCGCAGCACCAGCCCCGCGCGCGTGCGGTACAAAAACCAGATCAGCCCGAGCGTTACGGCCATGGCCAGATAGACCATGGGGTGCTGGCGAAACAGCGCCGGGCCGATGATGGGAATGTCACTGAGCAGCGGAATGTGGAACCGCGACTGCTCGGGCAGCTTTTCCTGCACGTAGTTGATGCCGGCAAAGGCTGAAAAGCCCGCGCCAAAAATGCTCAGGGCCAGGCCGGTCGCATACTGGTTGGTGTTGAGCCAGATCACCAGTACGCCGAAAACTCCCGCCAGCAACGCCCCTGCCGCCATGCCGGCGGCAAAACCGAGCCAGATATTACCGCTGTGGACGACCGTGGCAAAGCCGGCAATGGCGGCGCACAGCATCATGCCTTCAGCACCCAGGTTCACGATGCCGGCCTTTTCATTGATGAGCAGGCCCAGCGACGCAAAAGCCAGCACGGTGCCCGCGCTCAGGGCAGAAGCCACCAGCAAGGCCATGGAATTCATCACGGTGCTCCCCTGGTGGGCAGTGAAAATGGCATCCGGAATTTCAACTGATAGGCAATCAAGGTGTCACAGGCCAGCAGGTTGAACAGCAGCAGGCCCTGAAAAACGCTGGTGATTGACATCGGCAAACCCAGACGCGACTGCGCCAGTTCGCCGCCAATATAAAACATGCTCATCAGCAGCGCTGAAAATATCACGCCCACCGGATGCAGGCGCCCGACAAAGGCCACGATGATGGCGGCAAAACCATAGCCGGCAGGCACATGCGGCGTAAGCTGGCCGATCGGGCCGGCCACTTCCAGCGCCCCTGCCAGCCCCGCCGCGCCACCGGACACCAGCAGCGCCACCCACAAAGCGCGGCGTGAGGAAAACCCCGCGTAGCGCGCGGCGGCGGGCGCCAGACCGCTGACCTCCTGGGCGAACCCGGCGTAAGTGCGAAACAGGTACAGCCACAGCCCCGCAACGCCCAGCAGGCCCAGCAGGATGCCGATCGTGACGCGTGAGCCCGGCATCAGGCGCGGGATTTGCGTCACCGCCTCAAAGGTTTTGGTTTGCGGAAAGTTGTAGCCCGCCGGATCTTTCCAGGGACCAAACACCAGATAGCTCAGCACCATGTCTGCCACGTAGACCAGCATCAGGCTGACCAGGATTTCGTTGGCATTGAAGCGGTCGCGCAAAAAGGCGGTAATGCCGGCCCACGCCATGCCGCCCAGCACCCCCGCCACCAGAATGACCACGACAATCCAGGGCCCGGTGGTCTTGTCGGCCAGCAAGGCCACACCGCCCGCAGCCACCGCACCGATGATGTACTGCCCTTCAGCACCGATGTTCCAGACATTGGAGCGAAAGCACACCGCCAGTCCCAGCGCAATGATCAACAGGGGTGTGGCCTTGACCATCAACTCGCTCAGCGCATAGACGGATCTGACTGGCTCCCAGAAAAACATCTGCAGGCCTTTGACCGGGTCCTTGCCCAGCGCCATGAACAGCAGCACGCCAATCACCACCGTGATCAGCAGCGCCAGAACGGGCGACGCGTAAGACCAGAACGAAGACGCCTGCGGGCGTGCTTCAAGCTGCGGCATCGACAGCTTTCTGATCGGTTGGCGGAGGAGCTTGCCGCTGCGCGGCAGACTCCCATAATCCGCTCATCCACAACCCGACTCGCTCCAGTGTCGCGTCAGCGCGGGCCAGCGACGGCGAGAGCTGGCCCTTGGCCATCACATACAGCCGGTCGCAAATTTCAAACAGCTCGTCGAGTTCTTCACTCACCACCAGCACGGCGCAACCGGCATCGCGCAGCTTGAGCAGCTCACCGCGTATCTGCATGGCCGCGCCCACGTCGACGCCCCAGGTCGGTTGCGAGACAATGAGCAGCGCCGGCGCCGCGTCTATCTCGCGGCCAATGATGAATTTTTGCAAATTGCCGCCTGACAAAGACCTGGCTGGCGCCTGCGGCCCGCCCGACTTGACGTTGCAGCGCGCAAGAATGCGCTGGGCCTGCGCCTGCAGCAGGCCGCGCCTGAGCCAGCCGCCCGCGCCCACCGCCTCCCGGCGCGTGAGCAACAGGTTGCGCGCCAGCGACAGCGACGGCACCGCGCCCCGCCCCAGCCGTTCTTCGGGAACAAAATGCAGCCCCAGCGCACGGCGCCGACCCGGGCTCAACTTGCCTGCGTTGCGGCCCTTGAGCACAATCGCCGCGGCCGCGGCCCGCGTGTCCTCCCCCGACAGCGCGTAGAGCAGCTCCTTCTGGCCGTTGCCAGAAACGCCGGCGATGCCCGCCACTTCACCACCGCGCACCTGCAGTGCAATCTGCTGCAGATCGACGCCAAACTGCTCGTCCCGGGCCAGATCAAGCTGCCGCACATCAAGCACGATGTCGCCCGTTTGCACCGTGCGGTGCTCGAGCTTTGGCGGCTCGGCGCCAATCATGAGGCGGCTCAGCGAAGCATTTGATTCCTGGCGCGGATCGCAGACCCCCGTCACGCGGCCGCCGCGCAGCACGGTGCAGGCGCTGCACAGCGCGCGGATTTCATGCAGCTTGTGGCTGATGTACAGAATGCTGCAACCCTGGGCCGCGAGCTGGCGCAGCGTAACAAACAGGTTCTCGACCGCTTGCGGCGTGAGCACCGAGGTGGGCTCGTCAAGGATCAGGAGCCTGGGATGCGTCAGCAGCGCCCGCACGATCTCGACGCGCTGGCGCTCACCCACGCTCAGCGTGTGCACCGGCCGCGTTGGGTCAAGCTGCAGGCCGTAAGCCTGGGTGGTTTGCGTGATGCGGCGTGATACCTCGGCCAGGCTCAGGTGTCTGCTCAGCCCGAGCCAGACGTTTTCAGCCACCGTAAGCGTGTCGAACAGGCTGAAATGCTGAAACACCATGCTGATGCCCAGCGCCCGCGCCTCATGCGGGTTGTGTACCGCAACCTCCTGGCCGTCCATTGCAATGGTGCCGGCATCGGGCTTGACCGAGCCATAGATGATTTTCATCAAGGTCGATTTGCCGGCGCCGTTTTCACCGAGCACGGCATGGATTTCGCCGGGCAGCACGGTCAGCGCGATCTCACTGTTGGCAACCACGCCGGGATAGCGCTTGGTAATGCCCGCGAGCTGCAGCCGGGGCGGGATGCCAGTTGGGCTCGGGGTCTGAACGGGTGAAACGGTCATGGGTCTCTGAATACTTGATATTTTGATATGTTTTAGCCATCCAGCCCTTTGACAACGGGCATAGGCAGCTATTATTTTCGTAGTGTATCGGCCACGGTCTTGACCTGCTCGCGCAGCCACCTGGCAGCGTTCGAGGCGTGCGTGCGCTCGTGCCAGAGCTGGTAGTACATCATGCGCGGAAACTCGATCGGGCAAGGCAGTATTTGCAATGGCAGCAGCCCGGTAAAGCGTTCGCAATACTGCCGGCCGGTGGTCATTATCAGCAAACTGGATGCCACCATGGCCGGGATCAGGCCAAAATGCGGGCAGCGCACGGTGATATTGCGCGCCAGCCCCAAGCTGCCAAGGTGGTCGTCAATCACACCACGGGCACCGGGGTGCATTGCGGTGGGCGCGATGTGCTCGGCCTGCAGCCATGAAGCACTGTCCCAGCCGCGCCGCGCGGCCGGATGGTTCCTGGCGACCAGGCACACGACCTCGTCACCAAATAAGTGCCGCATGTGCAGGTCCTCAGGCGGTGCGGGCCAGTTGCCAATGACAATGTCCACCTGCCCCTGCGCCAGGTCGGCGTGGTAGTCGGCAGCAGCGGAAAGCGGGTGAATTTCAATGCGGGAGCGGGGTGCCTGCAGCTTGATCTGTGCCACCAGTTGCGGCAGAAACAAGGGATCCAGATAGTCGCTGGCGGCCAGGCGAAAAGTGGTTTCGGTGGTGCCGGCATCGAACCCCCGGGCATCGCTGAACAGCATGCCGGCTGCGCGAAGTATGCTGGCCGAGGGTTCGATCATGTGCAGACCCGCGTCGGTCGGGACCATGCCAGCCCCCGAGCGCACCAGAATAGGGTCGCCCGCCAGTTCACGCAGGCGCTTGAGCGCTGCGCTGACGGCAGGTTGGTACATTCCCAGGCGGATGGCGGCGCGTGAAACGCTGCGTTCGGTAAGCACGGTGTTCAAGACCCTGATGAGATGGAGGTCAATCTTGTCCGCGATTTTGTCGAATGACTCCCGGTCTTTCATACTTTTTCCACCATGCCCCTGATACGCGATTTCGTATTACTGCCAGCGCCCTGGTGTTTTACCCTCAAAGATATGTCCCGCACGACGCACCCAACCACTGCTGAAAATTCTGTCAATTCCATCCGCTTTGTCCGGCACGGTGAAGTGGTCAGTCTGGGCAATGTACCACCCAGCCGTACCCTGCTGGAGCTGCTGCGCGAAGACCTGGGACTGACTGGCACCAAGGAAGGCTGCGGCGAAGGTGATTGCGGCGCCTGCACCGTGGTGCTGGGTGAAGTGCAGGACGGCGCGATCCGCTATCGCGCGGTCAACAGTTGCATCCGGCTGGCGCACTCGATTGACGGCATGGCGCTTTGGACCGTGCAAGATCTGGCCGCCAAAGACGGCACGCTCCACCCCGCGCAGCAGGCAATGCTTGAATGCCACGGCTCGCAGTGCGGCTTTTGCACGCCCGGCTTTGTCATGAGCCTGTTCGGCATGTACCAGAACCATGTCTGCAAAGGCGAGCCCATCACACGCAAAATGGCGCAGGAGGAACTCTCTGGCAATCTCTGCCGCTGCACCGGCTACCGGCCGATTCTGGACGCCGCGCAGGCCATGGCCGCGCTGCCCCGCGTGGCGATCAATGAAGCGGTTTTGCTACAGCAATTGAAGCAGCTTGCGGCTGCCCCTTCTGGGCTGGAGGCCGATTTTGCTTATAAAACGCCACGCACGCTGGCCGCCCTCCTGAGCCAGCGCGCCGCGCAGCCGGACGCGCAGTTGGTGGCCGGCTGCACCGACGTGGGCCTGTGGGTGACCAAGCAGCACCGGCAATTCGCCAGCGTGCTTGACGTCAGCAAGGTGGCCGAATTGCGCCGCATCGAGCATTACCCGCATCATCTCGCGATTGGTGCCGCCGCGCCGCTGGCCGATGCCTTTGCCGCCCTGGTGGCTGACCGGCCGCAACTGCACAACTTTACCGCCCGTTTTGCCGGCCTGCCGGTGCGCAACTCGGGCACGCTGGGCGGCAACGTGGCCAACGGCTCGCCGATTGGCGACTCGATGCCGCTGCTGATCGCGCTGCGCGCCAACGTGGTGCTGATGAGCCTGCGCGGCCATCGTGAGTTGCCGCTGGAGCAGCTCTATACCGGCTACCGGAAAAACATCATTGCGACCGATGAAGTGCTGGCCTGGATCAAGGTGCCCAAGGCCGTTGCCAATGAAAGTGTTGCCGCATACAAGATATCCAAACGCTACGACGACGATATTTCAGCCGTCTGCCTGGCCGTCAACCTCCATATTGAGAACGGCCGGGTCAGGGCCGCGTCCATTGGCGCGGGCGGCGTCGCCGCCACGCCGGCGCGCGCCGTCAAAACCGAGGCGGCCCTGACCGGCCAGGCATGGACCGAAGCCACAGCGCGCAAAGGCATGGCCCGGTTGCGTGCGGAGTTTTCGCCGATCTCGGACATGCGTGCATCAGGCGCCTACCGGACCGAGGTGATGGGCAACCTGCTGCTACGCTTCTGGCTTGAAAGCCAGGGCGTGCGGCAGATCAACCTGGAGTCATTCAGCCTGGAGCGGGTGCCATGAGCGCCGCGGGAACTCCGGCCTTTCACGAAAGTGCCCGGGCCCACGTGGCGGGTGCCGCCACCTATGTGGACGACATGCCCGAAACAAAAGGCATGCTGCATGCCGCGCCCATTCTTTCCAGCGTGGCGCATGGCAGGCTCCTCGGCATTGACAGCGCGGCAGCGCTGGCCATGCCTGGTGTTCGTGATGTGATTCTGGCGCGCGACATTCCCGGCGATGCGATATTGGGCACCGCCGCGCATGACGAGCCGGTGTTTGCGCAGGACACCGTGCAGCACATCGGCCAGGTGATCGGCCTGGTGGTGGCCGACACCACCATGCAGGCGCGCCGCGCGGCGCGCAAAGTCGCGTGCCGCATCGAAGCCCTGCCCGCCATTCTGAATGTGCAGGCGGCGCTCGCTGCGCAAAGCCATGTGCTGCCGCCGGTCTTCATCAAGCGGGGGGACGCCGCAACGGCTTTGAAAAATTCAGTCCACACGCTGAACGGAACACTGGAAGTTGGCGGACAGGAGCATTTTTACCTTGAAGGCCAGGTCGCCTGCGTGCTCCCGCAGGAGCAAAACCAGTGGCTGATTTATTCCAGTACCCAGCACCCCGGCGAAGTGCAGCATTGGGTCGCTCACGCGCTGGGCATTGCCAATCACGCGGTGCGCGTGGAATGCCGACGCATGGGCGGCGGCTTTGGCGGCAAGGAAACGCAGGCCGGGCAGATGGCGGTGTGGTCGGCCATTGCCGCCCATAAACTCAAATGCCCGGTCAAGTTGCGGCTGGACCGCGACGACGACTTCCTGATCACCGGCAAGCGCCATCCGTTTGCCTACGAGTACAGCGTGGGCTTTGATGACAGCGGGCGCATCACGGGCCTGAAACTGTTGATGGCGGCCAACTGCGGATTCAGCGCCGACCTCTCGGGCCCGGTCGCCGACCGCGCGGTTTTCCACGCTGACAACGCCTATTATTTGCAGGACGTGGACATCGCGTCCTACCGCTGCAAGACCAACATGCAAAGCAACACTGCCTTTCGCGGCTTTGGCGGGCCGCAGGGCGTGATTGTGATTGAAAATATCCTCGGCGACATTGCGCGCCAGCTCGGGCTGGACCCGCTGGCGGTGCGGCGGCGCAATCTGTACGGGATCAGCGAGCGCAATGTCACCCACTACGGCATGACCGTTGAAGACAACATTCTCGAACCGCTACTATTAAAGCTGGAGCAGACTTCTCAATATACACGACGGCGGGAGGCCATTTCTGCATGGAATACGGCGAGCCCCGTGATCAGGCGCGGCATTGCCATCACGCCGGTCAAGTTCGGGATTTCGTTCACTGCCACCCTGTTCAACCAGGCTGGTGCGCTGGTTCATGTGTATCTGGACGGCAGCGTGCAGGTCAATCATGGCGGCACCGAGATGGGCCAGGGCCTGAACACCAAGGTGGCGCAAATAGTGGCCGACGAACTCGGCGTGCCGCTCGGACAGGTGCTGGCCACCGCCAGCGACACCAGCAAGGTCCCCAACGCCTCGGCCACCGCAGCTTCTTCGGGCACCGACCTCAACGCCGGAGCGGCGCAGTATGCCGCGCGCAAGGTGCGGAGCAACCTGGCGCAGTTTGTGGCGGGGCTGGATGGCTGCGGCGCCGGCGCCGTGCGTTTTACTGACGGCGAAGTCACCACGCCCTGCGCCACGCGGTCATTTGCCGAAGTGGTGAAGCAGGCCTACGCCAACCGCATCCAGCTCTGGAGCGACGGTTTTTACCGCACGCCCAAAATCCATTACGACAAGACCACCCTTACCGGCCGGCCCTTCTTCTACTTTGCCTATGGCGCGGCGTGCAGCGAAGTGGCCATCGACACACTCACCGGTGAAAGCCGTGTGGTCAAAGTTGACATCCTGCATGACGTCGGGAACTCCATCAACCCGGCGATCGACATCGGGCAGATCGAAGGCGGCTTCGTGCAGGGCATGGGCTGGCTCACCACCGAACAGTTGATGTGGGATGACAAAGGCCAGCTCAGCACCCACGCGCCCAGCACCTACAAGATTCCTGCCACTGGCGACATCCCCGAGCATTTCAGGATTGACCTCTGGCCCGAGCCCAACCGGGAAGACAACGTCTTCGGCAGCAAGGCCGTGGGCGAGCCGCCGCTGATGCTGGCGATCAGCGTGTTTGAAGCACTCAAGGCAGCCATTGCCTCGGCGCGCGGCGGCGCAGTTCGGCTGGATGCACCGGCCACCGCCGAGAACATACTGAGGGCGCTGAAAACCTGAGGAGAAGCCAAAGGCAGCAGGCCGATGGTGCTTCGAGGCCGTTCACGGCCCGCCGGCAAATGCAATAGCATGTCTGGCTATGAGCATGACCCCCGAAGCCATCGAACGCATCGCCGCCCTGACGCTGGCGCATTATGAGCGCACTGCCGAAGAATTCTGGCAAGGCACGCGCGACCATGACGTGAGCCAGAATATTGCCGCGCTGCTGCAATACATCGAGGCACCCGCGCCGTTCAAGCTGCTTGATTTGGGCTGCGGACCGGGACGTGACCTCAAGACTTTCAGGGAACTCGGCCACCACCCTACCGGCCTGGAGGGCGCCGCGCGGCTGGCCGCAATGGCACGCGCCTACAGCGGCTGCGAAGTGCTGCAGCAGAGCGTCCTCGAACTCGATTTGCCTGACGGGCACTTCGACGGCGTGTTTGCCAATGCCGTGCTGTTCCACGTCCCCAGCCAGGCCCTGCCGCGGGTGCTCGGGAAACTGCATGCCACCCTGAAGCCAGGCGGTGTACTTTTCAGTTCCAACCCCCGC
>JAHFQQ010000057.1:0-1702 GCA_023259235.1 Polaromonas sp.
CACTGTGGGTGGCTATGCGCCACCGCGTGAATTCCCGATTCTTTTTGAAGATGATTTCCTGCTGGCCATCGACAAGCCGGCCGGCGTGGCCGTGCATGGCGGCAGCGGTGTGAGTTTTGGCATTATTGAGCAATTGCGCATAGCCAGGCCGCAAGCCGATTTTCTTGAACTGGTGCATCGGCTGGACCGCGAAACCAGCGGCATTTTGCTGGTTGCCAAGCGGCGCATGGCCCTGAAGCTGCTGCAGGAGCAATTTCGGGAACGCGAAACCGACAAGGTCTATCTGGCGCTGGTCAGCGGCATCTGGCCGGCCAGGCACCGGGTCATCGACAAGGCGCTGCACAAGTACTTGCTGCAGGGCGGCGAGGGCGTCCCTGGCGCGGGCGAGCGGCGCGTCAAGGTGGTGGCCAATGACCACGCCGATGCCATGCGTTCGGTGACGCTGGTCAAGATCAAGTCGGCGATTGCTGCCAGCCCGCTGGCACCCGCAACCCCCTTCACTTTGCTGCAGGTCACCCTCAAGACCGGCCGCACGCACCAGATTCGGGTGCATCTGGCCAGCGCGGGCCATCCGATTGCGGGGGACGACAAATATGGCGATTTTGAGTTGAACAAGGCCCTGGGGAAAACCGGCGCTGATGGGGCGCCGCTCAAACGCATGTTCCTGCATGCCTGGAGCCTGAAGTTCAAGCATCCCAAAACACGAAAGACTATTCATCTGCAGGCGCCGTTGCCCGAGGAGTTACAGCAGTTCTTGCCAACCCGCCTCACCGAGCCGTCCGGCGAACCCCCTGTGGAGCCTGAAGATTTCTGAGGAATTGGACCGGTGCATGGTGCGCAAGTCATTGCGGCCAGCGACAATGGGACCATGCACACGCGACAATTTGATTTGATTGCCTTTGACTGGGACGGCACGCTGTACGATTCCACGCAAATCATCGTGCGCTGCATCCAGGCCGCGGTGCGCGATGTGGGTGGTACGGTGCCGACCGAAAAGGCGGCCGGCTACGTGATCGGGCTCGGCCTGATGCAGGCCCTGGCCCACGCGGCGCCCGATGTGCCGCCCGCAAGATACCCCGAGCTGGCTGCGCGCTACCGGCACCACTATGCCGCGCATTGCAATGACCTGAACCTTTTTGACGGCGTACTGCCTTTGCTCACCGGACTCAAGGCGCGCGGCCATTTGCTGGCGGTGGCCACGGGAAAATCACGCCATGGGCTCGACGAAGTTTTGCGAAGCGTTCATCTCAGGGGCGTTTTTGATGCCTCCCGTACTGCCGACGAGACGGCCAGCAAGCCCGATCCGAGGATGCTGCGCGAGCTGATGACGCAGTTTGACATTCCGGCCAGGCGGGTCCTGATGGTGGGCGACACGACGCACGACCTGCAGATGGCGATTAATGCCGCCTGCCCCAGCGTGGGTGTGAGCTACGGTGCGCACCAGCCCGAGGCGTTTCAGGCCCTGGCACCACGTTATGTGGCGGACTCGGTGCAGGGACTAAGCGACTGGCTTGTCACCCATGGCTAGTTCTCTGAAGCCTGCTTGCATTGAACCCGTCATGAACCGATTGCAACCCCTTTGCAGGAGCCGTGATCTGCTGGAAGGCGGACTAGCGGTGCCGTTTGATGTCAATTACGCCGGGCAATCCTGCCGCGCCTTTGCGATCCGTTACAAGGGTCTGCCCCAGGCCTACCTGAACCG
>JAHFQQ010000057.1:1712-14104 GCA_023259235.1 Polaromonas sp.
CGATGGAGCTGGACTGGCAGCCCAACGAAGTATTTGACGACACCGGCCAGTGGCTGGTCTGCGCCAGTCATGGCGCAACTTTCTGCCCCGATACCGGGCAATGCGTGGCCGGGCCGGGCCGGGGTGGGCTAGTCAAGATCGTGCTTTCCGAGCGGGACGACATTGTTTATTGGCATACCGATGGCAACCTGACACCGGTTCAGACTTGATGCTTTCCTCAACCCACGCCCGGAAATGACCCCAACCGCACTGGCAAAACCGAACCTTCCCTGAAGCCACGGCAAAATAGCGAGTTGCAGAAGCGCCCGCTTGCATCAACCTCTTTTTCTTCTTCATATGATCGGACCCCTGACATGATAGAAACCCCCCCCAACGGAGCCGGGCCTTCCGGGGTGCCAGGCTGGGAACGGGCCACGCTGGAAAAACTGGCCTTTTCAGCACTCAGAGAGCAAATAGTCGCGCGCCGCTGGAAAATATTCTTCCGCCTGTCGTGGCTGGCATTTTTCATTGCTTTGATGTGGCTGGCACTGAGCCGCGGCACGCCCCCAACCAGCACGAACGGTCCTCACACCGCGGTGATCGAGATCAAGGGTGAGATCGGCGCCGGCACCGACGCCAGTGCCGAGTCTGTCAATGCCGCGCTGCGCGCCGCATTTAAAGACCGCGGCTCCAGGGCCATTGTGTTGCTCATGAATTCGCCCGGTGGCAGTCCGGTGCAGGCCGGCATGATGAATGATGAAATTTTGCGCCTCAAAGCGCTCTACAAGAAGCCGGTGTATGCCGTGGTGGAGGAAACCTGTGCTTCCGCTGCGTACTACGTTGCCGTGGCGGCTGACCGGATTTATGTGGACAAGGCCAGCATTGTCGGCAGCATCGGCGTGCTGATGGACGGTTTTGGCTTTACTGGCCTGATGGAAAAGCTGGGCATAGAGCGCCGACTGCTGACCGCCGGTGAAAACAAAGGTTTTCTTGATCCCTTCAGTGCCCAGAGCGACAAGCAGCGCGCGTTTGCGCAGGTCATGCTGGACCAGATCCACCAGCAATTCATCTCGGTGGTCAAAGCGGGACGCGGCAAGCGCCTGAAGGAAACCCCCGAGATGTTCAGCGGCCTCTTCTGGAGCGGCCAGCAGGCGATAGGGCTGGGTCTGGCTGACCAGTTTGGCAATCTGGACTATGTGGCGCGCGAGGTCGTCAAGGCCGAGGAAATCATCGACTACACCCGTCGCGACAACGTAGCCGAGCGCCTGGCCAAGAAGTTTGGCGCGGCCATGGGGGAAGGCGCGGTGAAAGCCCTCAAGGCGATTCCCGCGATTCACTAACGCGGTGTAAAAGGGCGGCACAGACCTTTTCAGGCGTTGCTCGATCCTCAACGATAATTGACCCATGGCTACGACTGAAAACTTTGACCCGGCTGAACTGGAAAAATTCTCTGATCTGGCCCACCGCTGGTGGGACACTGAGAGTGAATTCCGCCCCCTGCATGAGATCAACCCGTTGCGGCTGGACTGGATCGACAGCCTGGTTCCGTTAAGGGGACGGCGTGTACTCGACGTAGGCTGCGGAGGCGGCATTCTGGCCGACTCGATGGCCCGCAAAGGCGCAACCGTGTTGGGCATAGATCTGGCCACCAAGGCCCTGAAAGTGGCCCAAATCCACGCGCTGGAAACCCAAACCGAGGGCGTCGAATACCGCGAAATCAGCGCCGAGGCGCTTGCCGCAGAGGACCCCGGCAGTTTCGACGTGGTTACCTGCATGGAAATGCTGGAGCATGTGCCTGACCCGTCCTCAATCGTCAAGGCCTGCGCCGCACTGGTCAAACCGGGCGGGCATGTATTTTTTTCGACCATCAATCGCAATGCCAAGGCTTTTTTATTCGCCATTGTGGGGGGGGAATACGTCCTGAACTTGCTGCCCCGTGGCACCCACGAGTACGCCAAGTTCATCAAACCCAGCGAACTGGCTGCATTCTGCCGTGCCGCAGAATTGGACCTGCGGCAGATCAGGGGGCTGGAATACAACCCTTTAACGAGCCATTACTGGCTCAGCAACAATACCCTTGTGAATTACCTGGTAGCCACACAAAGGGCCTGAGGTATTTTGCTGCTCCCACCGGATCGTCCCGATATGTTTCAAGACATCGGCGCCGTGCTGTTCGATCTTGACGGCACCCTGATTGACAGCGCCCCTGATCTGGGCGCCGCGGCCGACAAGATGCGCACCGACCGCGGCCTGCAAGCATTGCCCTTGTCGCGGTACCGATCCCGGGCCGGCGCGGGTGCCCGCGGCATGATTGAGGTGGCTTTTGGCCTGACACCCGGCGACGCCCGCTTTGATGCACTGAAAGAAGAGTTTTTTGTCAACTACGAGTCCCGCATGACCGTGCATACAGCGGAGTTTGAGGGAGTCGCCGAACTGATCACCCGCATTGACCAGGCGGGCCTGAAGTGGGGTGTCGTGACCAACAAATCAGCCCGCTTTACCGTGCCGCTGACTCATGCCATGCCGCTGTTCAACAGTGCCAGGGCCATTGTGAGCGGCGATACCACGCCGCACGCCAAGCCGCATCCGGCCCCCTTGCTGGAGGCGGCCCGCATGCTGAATCTGTCTCCGGCGCGATGCGTCTACGTGGGTGACGACGAGCGTGATATCATCGCCGGCCGTGCCGCTGGCATGCCCACAGTGGTCGCCGCTTACGGTTATCTGGGGCACGCGGCTGATACCCGGGGCTGGCACGCCGATTTCACGATTACTTCACCCTTTGAGTTACTGAAGCTCTTGAATTTTTCCTGAATGGCTTAAACTATGAGCCTAGGGGCTGCATTGGTTTCGACGTGGGTTCGGACGCGGTGTGGTGCATGTCGAGCTTGGGTAATGCTCGTAAAAATCGACTCAAAAAACTAACTGCAAACGACGAACGTTTCGCACTCGCTGCTTAATTGCCAGTGAGCTTTACAACAGCAGGCCGATGGGCTGGGCAAGGGGTCTTTAGCGCAAGTTAAGGGCTCCCGGCTGTAAAGATAATTTCATCGGCTGGCTCCGGGCTGGGTACCTTAACCCGGGGCAAGAAAATAGGGTGCTGGCGTCCTGTGTAGCGTGCGACTGCGCGACACAGGTGGCGAGACTCAAATCAGACCGCTAAACATGTAGATCTGCCCGAACAAGGCTTGCGGACGGGGGTTCAAATCCCCCCAGCTCCACCATTACCCTCCGGTAAAGAGTCTCTCTTTACCTTTGAACAACCCCGTTGGGCCCCAAGCTTGGCGGGGTTTTTCACTTTTTCTTGCGGACTTGGCGTCCTCCCATTTCGACTGACTTTCCGCATTTCCGGCCCGTTTTCGCTCTGTGTTCTCTACTTCCTGCGAATGCGCAGAGTCACGAGTCCGCAAGACCAGCCCGTTGCTAATCAAAGATTTAGCGAAAATTTGGAACAGGCAATTTTTTCAAGCATCGCTCAGGCAAACCACGGTTCGGGAAAAAGCAGTTGCTGAGAGTCTGCGCAACCGTAAAGCGCATTTTTGCGATGTCGCTGGAGGGAAATGGCGTGAAGATCATCGCCATGGCCCTGAACGAAGCGGGCATGCTGCTGCGCGGCAGACACTGGGCAAAAAACACCATCAATTTCATGCTCACCAGCGAGATTTATTGCGGGGTGAGCATATTCAACCGGATCAGCCGGCGCGTGCCGAATCCGCCTGATCTGTGGATCCGCGTGAACAGTCATCCCGCGATCATCGAGCCCGATATGTTCGCCCGCGTGCAGGCCGGCTTGGGTACCCGGCGGCCCGGGTCCGGGCGCGAGGGCGGTACGCCGCGCAGCCTGGCCGTGTTTTCCGGGCTGCTGCGCTGCGGCGAGTGCGACGGCGCGCTGATGATGATGAACGGCACCGGGCGCAACGGGGTGCGGCGCCATTACTACGCCTGTTGCACCCACTTGCGCGGCAAGGCTGCGTGCAATTTCAAAAACGTCCGCATTGATGAGTTCGACCCGTGGCTGGTGCGCGAGCTGCTCGACAAAGTGCTCACGCCGGAGACCGTGCGCAACGTTGTGCGCGAGGCCACGGCCCTTGGCGGCCAGTGGGCGCGCGATCGGCAACTGCGGCGCGACGCCCTGGTGCGCGAGCTGCGCGACACCGAAGCCAAGCGCGGAAAACTCTACGGCGTGCTTGAGTTGCTGGGCACCGACGCGCCGAATCTGGCGGACATGGGCCCGCGGCTGCGCGAGCTGAACGACCAGATCAGGCGCCTGGAGCACAGCGTGATCAAACTGGAGGAAGAGCCCACCGGGCCGCTCGATGCGCCCGAGCTGGACGTGCAGGAAGTCACCGGCATGCTGCGCGGCCTGGTGGAAAATTGCGAAGACCCGAAGAAGCTGCGAACGTTCATGGGATCGTTCGTAGAAAAAATCACTGTGGCGGGGGAAGAAGTCGCTGTTTATTACAACGAAGGCCGCATGATGAGCATCGGCGGAGCGATGGTTAGCAGTGAGCGAAAGTGGCTCCTCAACCTGGGCTCGAACCAGGGACCTACGGATTAACAGTCCGGCGCTCTACCAACTGAGCTATTGAGGAATACAACCTTAAATTATAGCGTTAGTTTTTTCCGGTTCATCTGCGTTGCTTTTTGAAAATATGGTCTTCGGCTGGTAAGGCAATTGCCATGCTTTGGTGTTTGGTGATAAAAATGTCTCGCGCCCTTGTTTCCAGGGCTAATGCAGCTATCACATGTATAGCAATAGAAAGAAAATTCGTTTTTTTGCTGCGCTCATCTGGCTTCGCTGAGGTACTGCTTGGGCTACCATCCGGGAATGCCTGCCAAGACATGCCTGTTTCGACGCATCATGCCAAGGATATTTTGAGTCATGGGGAAACCGCCGCGTTCGGTCCATTGGCTTGCTGCCGGAGAAAGTTTTCCGCCTCTGGCAAACGCCTGGGGACACGAGGACCCGGCTCCGGGCCTGTTGGCCGCTGGTGCGTCGCTTGATGTGCCTACCCTGATTCGGGCTTACTCGCAGGGGATTTTCCCCTGGTTCAGTCTGGGTCAACCGGTGCTGTGGTGGAGCCCCGACCCGCGCATGGTGCTGCAGGCCAGAAGCTTCAAACTGCACCGCTCGCTGCGCAAGAGCCTGATTCGCTTTCTGGGCGATCCAGAGTGCGAAATCAGGTTTGACAGCGCGTTTGAGCAGGTGATTGCCGCCTGCGCCGGCACGCCCCGGGACGGCCAGCCTGGCACCTGGATTGTTCCGGACATGGTGCAGGCCTATACCGCCCTGCATCGGGCTGGTCACGCCCACAGCGTGGAAACATGGATTGCGGGCCAGCTCGTTGGGGGTCTGTACTGCGTCAATCTGGGCCGCATGGTGTTTGGTGAATCGATGTTTGCCCACCAGACCGATGCGTCCAAGATGGCACTGGCTGCTCTCGTGGCTTTTTGCCGCGCCCAGAGCGTTCCGATGATTGACTGCCAGCAAAACACACGGCATCTGGCATCACTGGGGGCAGTTGAAATCAGTCGCTCCGAGTTCGTCATGCACCTCGGCCAGAGCGTTGGCAAAACAGCTCCCGCCTGGCAATTCCAACCCTTATACTGGAACGAGATATTGACTGACAAAATGGCGACGCTACCGTGACGCATCTCAAAGACCTGCCGCTTCAAACCTTACAGTTTTATGCAACGGCGCCTTACGCCTGCAGTTATCTGCCCGGCAAACAGGCCCGCTCGCTTGTTGCGACGCCCAGTCACCTCATTCGCAATGACACCTATTCGAAGCTCGTGACCAGGGGGTTTCGGCGTAGTGGCATGTTTACCTACCGCCCGCATTGCGATGGGTGCCAGGCGTGTGTGCCGTTTCGCGTGCCCGTCAACGACTTTAAGGCCGACCGAAGCCAGCGCCGCGCCTGGAGTCGGCACAGTTCACTGCATGCGCGCGTCCTCAAATTATGCTTTTTGCCGGAGCATTACGAACTCTACTTGCGCTACCAGAACAGCCGTCATGCCGGTGGCGGCATGGACCATGACAGCATTGACCAGTACACGCAATTTTTACTGCAGAGCCGCGTAAATTCGCGCCTGATCGAGTTTCGCGAGAGCTTGCCCGACGGCGAGCCGGGGGCGCTCAAGATGGTTTCCATCCTGGACGTACTGGAAGACGGCATCTCCGCGGTTTATACGTTTTATGAACCGGATGAACTGGCCAGCTACGGCAATTACAGCGTGCTCTGGCAAATCGCGCAGGCCCGCTGCCTCGCCTTGCCCTACGTCTATTTGGGGTACTGGATCGCCCAGAGCCCGAAAATGAATTACAAGGCCAGATTCAGACCCCATGAACTGTTGATCGACGGCCGGTGGGTGGGGCTTCCGGTGCCACAGGCGCCAGCAGCTCTGGCGGACATGCCAACCAGAAAAAGGGCAAGGCCTGAGCAAACTACAGGGCAGTGGCAGCGCTGATTTATTTCACAGTATAAAATCTGGCGCAGAAAGCCTGCACATGACTAAACCCGATCGTTCCGCACCTGCCATCCCGACCGTTCAGGTCATTGAACGCATCTTCGCCTTGCTTGAAATTCTGGCAAACCGTGAAGAGGCAGTGTCGCTCAAGGAGATCAGCGAGAAATCGGGGCTGCACCCTTCCACCGCGCACCGCATTCTGAATGATCTGGCAATTGGGCGATTCGTCGAGCGGCCGGTGGCGGGGAATTATCGGTTGGGCATGCGCCTTCTGGAATTGGGCAACATTGTCAAGGCCCGCTTGAGCGTCCGCGATGCAGCCCTGGCGCCGATGCGCGAACTGCATAAGCTGACCCAGCAACCTGTCAACTTGAGCGTGCGCCAAGGCGACGAAATAGTCTATGTGGAGCGCGCCTACAGCGAACGCTCGGGCATGCAGGTGGTGCGGGCCATCGGTGGCCGGGCGCCGCTGCACCTGACTTCCGTGGGCAAGCTGTTCCTGGCGTTTGACGATCCCCAGCGCTTGCGCACCTACGCCACGCGCACGGGGCTGTCGGGGCAGACCCATAACAGCATCACCCAGTTGCCAGTTCTGGAACGCGAACTCTCGAAGGCGCGGCAATACGGCATCGCGCGTGACGATGAAGAACTGGAGCTGGGGGTTCGCTGCATGGCTGCCGGCATCTATGATGACCAGAACAAGCTGGTGGCCGGTCTGTCGATCTCCGCTCCCGCTGACCGGATTGACGAGCATTGGCTGCCCAAGCTGCAGGCCACGGCCAATGCAATCTCGGCAGCGCTGGGTTACAAACCCAAGGAAATGAGGGCAATTCATTCTGCCCCGTCAAGAAAATAATTTCTGGCTTCTCCGCCGCTGATCTCTGGTTCGACGTGTTGGCCGTTCGCAATCGTTCGCTGCTGGTGCACAGCATCGCCGGTCTGCTCGTGATGAACTTCAATGCCAATTTCTGCAGCCAACTGCAGGGGGGTTTCGCCGGTCATGGCCCACGTGCCGTTGCCGGAGAATCCCGGTCGTTGTTTGATGAAGCGTTAAGCGTACGGAAATAGACCCATGACTGATGGAACTTTTGAATTTGAATATCCCCGCGTGCTTTCCATTGCGGGCTCCGACAGTGGTGGCGGCGCGGGCATTCAAGCCGACCTGAAAACCTTCGCCGCGCTGGGCTGCTACGGCATGACGGCGATCACCGCGCTGACGGCTCAAAACACCCTGGGCGTGCGGGCCATTCATGGCGTTCCGCCTGCGATGCTGCGCGAGCAGATTGACGCAGTGGTCGAAGACATCGGACTGGACGCCGTGAAGATAGGCATGCTGCATGCCCCGGAGATTGTGCAAACGGTGGCCGATGCAATTGACCGGCATGGGCTCAAAAAGGTGGTTCTTGACCCGGTCATGGTGGCCACCAGCGGCGCGGCACTGATTGAAAACCCGGCCATTGCGGCGCTGGTCCGGGAGCTGTTCGGGCGCGCCACCGTAGTCACGCCGAATCTCGACGAGGCTTGCCTGCTGGTTGGCAGGCCCTTGAATGGCGAGGCTGATATGCAAGCGGCGGCGCGCGAGCTGTTGGCCATGGGCGCACCCGCAGTGTTGCTCAAGGGCGGGCATTTGGCGGGCGATGTGGTGAGCGATCTGCTGGTGCTGCAAAACGGCCAAGCCCACTGGATGCGCGCACCGCGCATTCATACGGCCAACACTCACGGCACCGGCTGCACCTTGTCTTCCGCGATTGCCGCGCAGCTGGCGCTGGGCGCTTCCTTGCTCGAGGCGGTGCAGGCGGCACGCGCATATGTTCGTGCAGCACTGGAAGCCGGCGCCAAAGTGCGAACCGGCGCTGGCGGCGGGCCGCTGAACCACGGCCATGCGCCGCAGGCCATGCGCTTGAAGCCGCTCAGGTCGCTGCGCTGACGCCTGAATTGCCAGACAGCGTCCGGCTGCTCCATGCCAGCAGGAACGTGAGCGCCAGCGTGGGCAGGGCGGCGCCCCAGTTCGGCGCGAACTGGGCGAGCAGGTGGTAACAGGCAACACCCAGCAGCCAGATCACTACCGCGCTGAGGTTTACCCGGTGCTGCGCGACCAGCGACCCCACGTTGGGCTGACCTGCCAGACGCGCCAGAATCACGCCATAAAGCGGCACAAACACCGAGCTGAGCATCAGCAGGAACGGCTCCAGGCTGTGCATCGGCAGCACCATTGCCAGGGCGGTGCTCAGCACGGCCAGCGCCATGCCCCAGCGCCGCACGCTCCAGCCGGGCTTCAGGCTGTGGCCTGCGACAGAGCCCGAGTACAGGTCGCCATAGGCGTTGTCCACTTCGTCGATCAGTATCAGCCCGAGCGCGATCAGGCCGCCCTGCGCCAGCAGCAGCGCAGCCACCATGTCGGTATTGGGCGCGGTGAGCGCCACCAGCACACCCAGCGCGTAGCACCAGATGTTGGCCACGGCATAACCGAGCCAGGTACCGCGCAACGCGCTGTTGCCGTCACGTCCATGACGCGCAAAATCAGCGACCAGCGGCAACCACGACACCGGCATTGCAATGACCAGGTCCAGTGCCGAGAGCGTGCTCATGCCGCCCTCGCCGGGCCGGTTCCATAGTTCCGCAAGGCCTTGCGCGCTGGCCTTGCCAAGAAACTGCCAGCTCAGCCACAGCAGTGAGGCCATGACCAGCGGCAGGCCATAGCGGCCAATGAATTTGCGAACCAGTTTCACCATGGAGCCAGACAGCAGGGCCAGCAATAACGCGCCCCACAGCAGGGTTGCCAGCAGCGGCCAAAAGGTTCCCGCAAAACTGCCCGACTGGCGTGCAATTGCGACGGTGCCGTCGCGCATGATGACCAGCTCAAAAGTGGTCCAGCCGACGAGTTGCACGATATTGAGCAGCACCGGCAGGCGGGCAAAGCTGCTGCCGTACGTAGCGTGCATCAGGCCGGCGCTGGACAAGCCGCTGTCGCAGCCGATTTTGGCGGTCCAGGCCAGCAAGCCTGCGCCCAGTACCGAGCCGCAGAGAATCACCGTGAGGGCCGCCTGGGTGCCGAGCGCCGGCACAAGGTACGCGCCGATCTGCATGACGAGCAGACCCACGCCCAGACTGAGCCAGAGCGCCGCATGCTCGCGCCAGCCGAACAGGCGTTCGCCTGCGGCCAGCGGTATGAGCGCGGTGTTGCCCGCGGCCGGTGGGGGTGGAGCGGCGGCCACCCCGGGTTCCGGGGTCAAGCCGCTGCCTCCAGCCCGTTCCTGAAATGCTCGCGCATTCGCTGCGCGCTGGCATCGCCATCACGCGCCGACAGCGCGGCCATGATGGCGCGGTGTTCGGCCAGAGACTCTTCAGCACGCCCGCTCTTGAGCAGCGAGTTGTGGCGGTTGAGCTTCATCACCTTGCGCAAGTCAGCCACCATCTGATCGCGCCAGCGGTTGTTGGCAATTTCCAGCAGGCGCATGTGAAAGGCTTCATTGATTTCAAAAAAGCGTTCCCGGTTGCTCAGCGCTTTTTCCAGCTCGTTGTGCAGGGCCTGAAGTTCCCTGAGTTGAGCCTCGCTCGCGTGGGTTGCTACTGCGCTGGCTGCATCGCTTTCAAGCAGGGCCAGCAGGTGATAGACATCCGCCAGGTCGCGCTCCGACACTTCAGTGACGTAGGCGCCGCGCCGCACCTTCATGGTGACCAGGCCCTCAGTGGCCAGCACCTTCAGGGCTTCGCGCAGCGGCGTGCGGCTGATGCCATATTCCTCAGCCAGCTTTAGTTCGTCGATCCAGCTGCCCGGTACCAGTTCCCGCTTGAAAATTCGCTGACGCAACAGTTCGGCGACTTCTTCATAAAGCGCCCGGGGGGACAAGGAAAGTTCAGCCATGGCCTGAATTGTAAGCCAAGTGGAATATTTTGAATCAATAATTATAAATAATGTAAACTCAACACCAGCTTCAAAAGCTCTCCTGCGTGGTTTAGCCCACGCATTGCCAAGGCCTGAACATTCTGCCAAGCTCAACCAAGACTGCTGGACCTCACCATGAGCTCAAAACCCTCTGAATTTAACCCCGCCAGCCTGCAAGCCTGGGCCAGGTCGGCCGCGAAGTCAGCGCCCGGTGGCGATGTGAGCGCGCTCAATTGGCAAACCCCTGACGGCATCAGCGTCAAGCCGCTGTACACCGCCGAGGACATCAGCGACTTGCCCTACACCAACACGTTGCCGGGGTTCGAACCCTACCTGCGCGGTCCGCAGGCGACCATGTATGCGGTGCGCCCCTGGACCATCCGCCAGTATGCGGGTTTTTCGACGGCCGAAGAATCCAACGCCTTTTACCGCAAGGCGCTCGCTGCCGGCGGGCAGGGCGTGAGCGTGGCGTTCGACCTGGCGACGCACCGCGGCTATGACAGCGACCATCCGCGCGTGACGGGTGACGTTGGCAAGGCCGGCGTGGCAATCGACAGCGTGGAAGACATGAAGATCCTGTTCGACCAGATCCCGCTGGACAAGGTGAGCGTGTCGATGACCATGAACGGCGCCGTGCTGCCGGTGCTGGCCGGCTACGTGGTGGCGGCCGAAGAGCAGGGCGTGTCGCAAGACAAATTGAGCGGAACCATCCAGAACGACATCCTCAAGGAGTTCATGGTCCGCAACACCTATATCTATCCGCCCGAACCGTCGATGCGCATCGTGGGGGACATCATCGAGTACACGGCCACCCACATGCCGAAGTTCAACTCGATCTCGATCTCGGGTTATCACATGCAGGAAGCCGGCGCGAATCAGGCGCTGGAGCTGGCCTTCACGCTGGCCGACGGCAAGGAGTATGTGAAGACCGCCATTGCCAAGGGCATGGGCGTCGATGGCTTCGCCGGGCGTCTGTCCTTCTTCTGGGCCATCGGCATGAACTTCTATCTGGAAGTGGCCAAGATGCGCGCCGCGCGGCTGCTGTGGTGCCGCATCATGAAGGAGTTCAACGCGAAGAGCCCCAAGAGCCTGATGCTGCGCACGCACTGCCAGACCAGCGGCTGGTCCCTCACCGAGCAGGATCCGTACAACAACGTGGTTCGCACCACCATCGAGGCGATGGCGGCCGTGTTTGGCGGCACGCAAAGCCTGCACACCAACAGCTTCGACGAAGCCATCGCGCTGCCGACCGAGTTCAGCTCACGCATCGCGCGCAACACCCAGCTCATCATCCAGGAGGAGACGCACATCACCAACGTGGTGGACCCGTGGGCGGGCAGCTACATGATGGAAAAGCTGACGCAGGACATGGCCGATGCGGCCTGGGCCATCATCGAGGAAGTCGATGCCATGGGCGGCATGACGAAGGCCGTGGACAGCGGCTGGGCCAAGCTCAAGATCGAGGCGGCGGCAGCCGAGAAGCAGGCCCGCATCGATTCGGGCAAGGACGTGATCGTCGGCGTCAACAAGTACCGGTTGAAACAGGAAGATGTCCTTGAGACGCGCAACATTGACAACGTTGCGGTACGCGAGGGACAAATCGCACGGCTCAAGAATATCAAGGAAAAACGTGATCAGGCCCAGGTGGAGCGGGCGCTTGCAGCTATTACTTTTGCAGCAGAAAGCAATTCGGGCAATTTGCTGGACCTGGCCATTCAGGCCATTCGTGCCCGCGCAACAGTGGGCGAGGTGAGTGACGCGATGGAAAAAATCTATGGGCGCCACCGCGCCGACACGCAAAAGGTGAGCGGTGTGTATGCGGCTGCCTATGACTCGGCCGAAGGCTGGGAAACCCTCAAGGGTGAAATCAATGAATTCGCCCAGGCTCAGGGCCGCCGGCCACGCGTGATGATTTCCAAGCTTGGCCAGGACGGCCACGACCGTGGCGCCAAGGTGGTTGCCACCGCCTTTGCCGATCTGGGCTTTGACGTGGACATTGGCCCGCTGTTCCAGACCCCCGAAGAGTGTGCGCGCCAGGCGATTGAGAACGACGTGCATGCCG
>JAHFQQ010000058.1:0-11572 GCA_023259235.1 Polaromonas sp.
AACCAGGCATCAAGACTATCGGCCTGGGCAAGGAGATTTGCGCGCGAATTCAGGGCGCCGCCGTTGGCCATCGAGGCTTCCTTTTGTCAATGAAGGCCTGCACTCCTTCCTGCGCGACCGGGTGGACCATGTTGCAGGCCATGCTCTGGCCAGCCATCTGGTAGGCGGCCTCGATGCCGGTTTCGCGTTGCCTGTAAAAAAGCGCCTTGCCCATGGCAACGGCTTCGCGCGGCTTGGACAACACGGCCCGCAAGAGCTTTTCAACCTCGGCGTCGAGCACATCAACCGGCACGACGCGGTTGACCAGGCCGCGCAGCCGCGCCTCATCGGCAGTGATGAACTCACCGGTCAGCAGCATTTCCATGGCTTGCTTGGCAGGAATGTTGCGCACCAGCGGCACGCTGGGCGTGGCGCAAAACAGACCCACATCGATCCCGTTCACGCCAAAGCTGGCGTGGCTGGCAGCCACCGCCAGATCACATTGCGCCACCAGTTGGCAACCGGCGGCAGTGGCCAGCCCCTGCACCCTGGCAATCACCGGCACCGGCAGACTCTGGATGCTGAGCATCATGCGCGTGCACTGGGCAAACAGTTTCTGGTAATAGGCCAGTTCAGGCCGGGCGCGCATCTCCTTGAGGTTGTGGCCGGCGCAAAATACCTTGCCTTGCGCCGCAATGACCACCGCCCGTGCCGCGTCATCAATTGCCACGGCATCAAGCGCGGCTTGCAGGGCGCCCAGCATCTCTTCGCTCAGTGCGTTGAACGTGTTGGCCCGGTTCAGGGTGAGGGTATGAACACCGCGCGCATCCTGCGTGTGAAGGACCGGCGACAGATCAGCAGATGACTCGCTCATGACAGACTCCTATAGATCAGCCAGCACGCGAATGTGCGCTTCGACGCTGCGTGCCAATGCGCTGAGGCAGTAGCCACCTTCGAGCGACGAGACGATGCGGCCCCTGGCGTGGCGCCTGGCCACGTCCTTGATGCGCTGGGTGATCCAGGCGTAATCCTGCTCGACCAGGCCCAATTGACCCATGTCATCCTCGCGGTGCCCGTCAAACCCGGCACAGATGAAAATCATTTCGGGCTTGAACGCTTCCAGGCGCGGAATCCACATCATCTCGATCAAATCGCGTATTTCCATGCCCTTGGTATAGGCCGGCACCGGCAGGTTCACCATGTTGCCGTCCCGATGGTCCGGCGACGTGTCGGCGCCGCTGAAGGGATAAAACGGATGCTGAAAAAAGCTGACCATCAATATGCGGTTATCACCCCGGATGATGTCCTCGGTGCCGTTGCCGTGGTGCACGTCAAAATCAGCAATGGCCACGCGCTTGAGGCCGTGGCGTTCCAGCGCGTACTTGGCCGCAATGGCAATGTTGTTGAAAAAGCAAAACCCCATGGCCTTGTTGCGTTGGGCATGGTGGCCCGGTGGGCGCACGGCGCAAAAGGCGTTTCCCATCTCGCCGGCGAGCACCGCGTCTGTGGCGGCAAGGGCTGCGCCGGCGGCGCGCAAGGCGGCGCGCCATGTATGCACGTTGAGCGAGGTATCAGGATCAATCTGCACATGGGCCGGACCACCCGCCAAAATATCCTCGGCCAGACCGTCACTCAAGCCGCGAATCGCCGACACCAGCATGCGGTCGTGCGCCAGTTCCAGGTCGCCAAGCGGCGCCAGCGGAGCCTCGCGCCGCTCCAGCGCATCACCCACGCCGGTGATCAGCAGCCGGTCTTCAATGGCATCGAGTCGCTCCGGGCACTCCGGGTGTCCTGGGCCCATTTCGTGCTTCCAGCAGTCTTTGTGTGTGAAATAACCGGTCGCGTTCATGACTGAAAAATTTTACGGTAAGGTTGATGGCATGCACGTCAAAGAAAAACTCCAAGCGCTCCTGAATCAGCTTAACACGGTCATCGTCGGCAAACCGGCGCAGGTGAGCGATTGTGTCGCCTGCCTGCTTGCAGGTGGTCATTTGCTGATCGAGGATGTGCCCGGCGTCGGGAAAACCACCCTCGCCCATGCGCTGTCGCGTTCATTCGGCCTGCAGTTTTCACGGGTGCAATTTACCGCCGATCTGATGCCCAGCGACCTCTCGGGCGTCTCGATTTACGAGCGCCAGAAGGAGAGTTTTGTGTTTCACCCAGGGCCGGTCTTTGCCCAGGTGCTGCTGGCCGATGAAATCAATCGGGCCAGCCCCAAGACGCAGAGCGCCCTGCTTGAAGCCATGGAAGAAAAGCAGGTCACCGTTGAGGGCGAAACGCGGCCGTTGCCCGTGCCGTTTTTTGTGATTGCCACGCAAAACCCGCACGACCAGCTCGGCACCTACGCCCTGCCCGAATCGCAGATGGACCGTTTTCACATGCGGATTTCGCTGGGCTACCCCGACCGGACCGCCGAGCGCGAACTGCTCAAGGGCAGCGACCGGCGCGAAATGGTGGACAAGCTGCCACCGGTGCTGGCGCCACACGACCTGCTCGAGCTGCAACAATTGGCCATGCAGATGCATACGGCGGAGCCACTGTTGAGCTACCTGCAGGACCTGATTGCGGCAACGCGCTCGGGCCGCTGGTTCTTGCAGGGCCTGAGCCCGCGTGCCGGCATCGCCATCATGCGCGCCGCCAAGGTGCAGGCGTTCCTGAGCGGGCGGGACTACGTGGCGCCCGATGACATCGCCGCCGTGCTGCCGCAAACCGCCGCGCACCGCCTGATTCCCGTCAGCGACGCGGGACGCGGCGCGGTCGAGCAGGTGCGCGCCATGCTCGACGCCGTGCCGCTGCCATGAAGTTTCATGCCGAGACCAGTGAACGCGGCGCCAAGCCGCCCCAGGCAAGTTCAATCCCTTCGAGGAACGGCACGGTACGCGAAGCGACCGGCGCGGCAGCAACGTTCCTCAGCGGACGATTTCAACAGTGGTTTGAAAACCGCCTGCCGTTGTCTGACCACGTCACCCTGACCCAGCGTACCGTCTACATCCTGCCGACCCGGCCCGGACTGATGCTCGGCGTGACGCTGCTGGTGCTGCTGGTGGCATCCATCAACTACCAGCTAAACCTGGGCTATCTGCTGACATTCTTGCTGGCTGGCAGTGCGCTGGTGGGCATGCACGTCAGTCACGCCACGCTGCGTGGCCTTGCAATGAATTTGATAGCGCCATCCGCACGTTATGCGGGGGCTACCGCTACTTTTGATGTCACACTCACGAATGCCCGCCGGACTGCCCGCTACGGTATTGGAGTGAGCGTCCTCACTCCACAGGATATGGGTGGGCAAAAAAGCCGCGAGCGGCACTGGGCCTGGACCGACGTGCCGGCACAAGGCGCCAGCGTGGTGCAGGTGGCTTTCACACCGCGGCAGCGCGGTCTGCACCGCCTGCCCACGCTGACCGCCGAAACCCGCTTTCCGCTCGGCACTTTCCGGGTCTGGACGGTCTGGCGGCCCGCGGCGCAGATGCTGGTCTATCCGGCGCCTGAGCCGAGTCCGCCGCCTCTGCCGCCAGGCGAACCCCGTTCCGGCGGCACGGCAGCGCCAGTGCGGGCGCAGAGCACGGGTGAATTTGACGGCGTGCGGGCCTACCGGCGCGGCGATCCCATGAAACTGGTGGTTTGGAAGAAGGCCGTCAACGCCCTCTCATCTGACGGGGCGGGCGGCACCCTTGTCGTGCGTGACACCCAGCAAGCCCAGCGCCATGAGCTGTGGCTCGATTTCATGCAGGCGAACGCCGTCGGCACCGAGCAAAAACTCGCGCGGCTGTGCGCCTGGATTCTCCAGGCTGACAAACTGGGCCTGGACTACGGCCTGCGCCTGCCGGGGCTGGAGATCAAGCCAGCCAGCGGCGAGGCCCACAAGCGGCAATGCCTGGAGGCGCTGGCCCTATGCTGAAGCCGGTGCTGCCGCTAGCCCCGGCGCTGCGCAACCTGCCGCGCGACACCCGGGACACACTGTTCCTGCTGGCGGTGATTGCCTGGGTGCTGCTGCCACAGGCAAGCCGGCTGCCGCTGTGGTGCAGCGCCGGCGCCGGCGCGGTGCTGCTGTGGCGCGGCGCGCTGGCGCTGCAGGCGCGGCCGCTGCCCGGCAAGTGGTGGCTGCTGGCCGTGCTGGTTACGATGCTTGGCGCGACATTTGCCACGCACGGCACGCTGCTGGGACGCGACGCAGGCGTCACCATGCTGGTGGTGCTGCTGACGCTCAAGACACTGGAACTGCGCGCCCGGCGCGATGCCTTCGTGGTTTTTTTCCTCGGTTTTTTTTGCATGCTGAGCAATTTTTTCTACTCGCAGTCACTGCTGACGGCTTTCAGCATGGTGCTGGCCTTGCTCGGCCTGCTGACCGCCCTGGTCAATGCCCATCTGCCAGTAGGCAAACCACCGCTGGCCCAGGCCGCCAAAACTGCGGGCTGGATGGCCCTGCTCGGCGCGCCCATCATGCTGGTGCTGTTTTTGCTGTTTCCACGCCTGGCTCCCTTGTGGGGCGTACCCAGCGACGCCATGACAGGGCGCAGCGGCCTGAGCGCGACCATGCGGGTAGGCAATATCGCCAGCCTGGCGCTGGACGACAGCGTTGCCATGCGTATCCGGTTTGAAGGCAACGCGCCGCCGCAGCGCGACCTTTATTTCCGCGGACCGGTGCTTTCCAGCTTTGACGGCCGCCTCTGGAAGCCGCTGCACGACAGCCTGCCATCGCGCCTTGCGCTACCAGCCAATTTGCAGGTGTTCGGCAAGCCGGTTGACTACGAAGTCACGCTGGAACCCACCAACCAGCCCTGGCTTATCGTGCTGGACGCCGCCGCGCAAAGCCCCGCGCTGCCCGGCTACCGCAGCACCATGGAACCCGATCTGCAGTGGCTGGTCCAGCGGCCCATCACCGACCTGGTGCGCTACAAGGCGCAAAGCTACCCCGCGTTCAGGCATGGGCCAGTGCAGCCCGTGGCTGGCTTGCAGGCTTTTGTTGAGCTGCCGCCAGGCTTTAACCCGCGCACACTGGCGCTGGCCAATGAAATCCGGCGCGATCCGCGTTACGCCCAGGCCGATGCGCGCGCGCTGGTGCAGGCGGTGCTCGAGCGGCTGCGCACTGGCGGCTACAGCTACACGCTGGACCCCGGCGTGTACGGGCAGGACACCGCCGACGAATTCTGGTTTGACCGCAAGGAAGGTTTTTGCGAGCACATCGCCTCCAGCTTTATCATCCTGATGCGCGCGATGGGCATACCAGCGCGTATCGTGACCGGCTACCAGGGCGGCGAGCGCAACAGCGTTGACGGCTTCTGGATCGTGCGCCAAAGCGATGCCCATGCCTGGGCCGAAGTCTGGCAGGCTGGCCAGGGCTGGGTACGGGTGGATCCCACGGCGGCCGTGGCGCCCGGGCGCATTGGAACTTTCCAGCGGCTGGCTGCGCCGCAGGGCGTAGTAGCGCAGGCCCTTGGCAACTTCAGCCCCACGCTGTCGGCGCAAATGCGTGCCATCTGGGAGGCGGTGAACAACAGCTGGAACCAGCGCGTTCTGAACTACACCCAGGGCAGGCAGCTTGAACTGCTGAAAGACATCGGTTTTGAGTCCCCAAGCTGGCAGGACCTGAGCTACCTGCTCATCGCCATCGTCGTTGTGGCGAGCCTGGTGGGCGCCGCATGGACACTCTGGGAGCGCAGCCAGCACGACCCCTGGCTGCGCCTGCTGGCGCGGGTGCGCAAGCGCCTGGCGCAGGACGGCATTGAAAGCACGGCGGCGACCTCACCGCGCCAGTTGGCCCGGCAGGTGCTGGCCAGATACGGCAGCGCGGGACAGGCCCTGCATGACTGGCTGATGGCGCTGGAGCTGCAGCGTTACGCGAGTTCATCGGCCAGCCAGCCCATGGCACTGACCCAACTCAGGCAACAATTGAGCCAACTGACGTGGCCTGCCTAAAACCGGATTGGCCACTCACTTGCCTCACATGAAACTTCCAACATTTCTTCGCCATTTCAAGTTAGCTATATTATTAATAGCTACTACCGCTTGTTCATCCTGGGCCGGAAACGCAAAGCCCTTCAAGAAAACAGTCGTTTCCAGCGTTGCCCAAGCCGAGCGCCCGCTGTATGCCACGCGCCCCGAGGTGATGCAGTTTGCGGACGACCTGGCTGGCAGGCGCGACCTCGATCCCGCCTGGGTACGCAGCGTGCTGGGCCAGGCGCGTTTCATCCCCGCCGTGGCGCGCTTGATGCAGCCACCTGTCCAGACCTTTGTAAAAAACTGGCGCGCCTACCGCAGCCGTTTCATCGACCCCATCCGCATTGCGGCGGGCGTGCACTTCTGGCAGGAAAATCAGGCCGCACTGACCCGCGCTGAAGAAGAGTACGGCGTGCCCGCTGAAATCATCGTCGGCATCATTGGCGTGGAAACCATTTACGGCCGCAACACCGGCAGCTTTGGGGTGATGGACGCGCTGGCCACGCTGGCGTTCGACTTTCCGGCCAGCCACCCGCGCGCCAGTGAGCGCAGCGAGTTCTTTAAAGGCGAAATCGAGCAGTTCTTGACGCTGGAAAGCCGCCGTGGCGCCACCCCGATGGAGACCCTTGAAATCAAGGGCAGCTATGCCGGCGCCATGGGCATGCCGCAGTTCATGCCGTCAAGCTGGAGCAAGTACGCGGTGGATTTTGACGGCGACGGCAGCATCGACCTCTGGAACAGCCCGGCCGACGTGATCGGCTCGGTCGCCAACTATTTCAAGACCTTCGGCTGGCAGCCGGGCATGCCCACATACTACCCCGTGAGCTTTGATGCCAGCCGCCTGGATATGGACGCGCTACTGGCGCCCGACATTTTGCCGACCTTCAGCGTCGCCAGCTTCACAGACAAAGGCGCGGTGCTGGAAGGCGCAGCACTGCAGCACAAAGGGCCACTGGCCTTGATCGAGCTGCTCAACGGCCCGGATGCCCCCACGTATGTGGCCGGCACCGAAAACTTTTACGCCATCACCCGCTACAACTGGAGCAGTTACTACGCCATGGCGGTGATCGAGCTGGGGCGGGAAGTAGCGGCGCGGGTGAAGCCGTAACTCCACCGGCCCCGGCTCTGACGAGAACAACCCCCCGGGGAAGCTACAGCCAGGGCAGCAGGCACCTCCACACCAGCAGCGCCCACTTCCCGGTGATGCTTCCAGGCCGCCTGGGTCAACCCCTCGTCAAACGCATGCTCTCATTGAGCGACGGCGGTAATGTCAAATTTCACTGACCTCACTGTCAAATCCGACGGTACAGTTCACTTTACCAGGCTTCCTTCACCAAGTTTGATCTGGATCAGTGAATTCGATAGTTGGAAACATGACATTGCTCCCCATTGCTGGACATGAACCAGAAACAGGTTTACGGTATCGGACCAACCTTTACTCCAAGGAGATCAGCATGCAAGCCAGCAAGGAAAAACTGCTCTGGATGTACGAGAAGATGGTGGAGATCCGCAATTACGAAGAAACCATGGCCAATGTTTACCTGGAGGGCAAGTTGCCGCCCCAGATTCAAAAAGGATTGGCGTTTGATATTGGCTCTGGTCCGGTGCCCGGAGAAATGCATCTTGCCGCCGGGCAGGAACCGGTCGCTGTTGGCGTTTGCGCCCATCTGAAGAAGGAAGACACCGTGGTCGGCACCCATCGGCCGCATCACTTTGCGATCGCCAAAGGCGTGCCGCTCGACAGGATGACGGCGGAGATGTTTGGCAAGGTCACCGGGCTGGGCAAGGGCAAGGGTGGCCACATGCATCTGTTTGACCCGGACCACAAGTTCAGTTGCAGCGGCATCATCGGCGCCAGTTTGCCACCGGCTTGCGGGGCGGGCCTGGCAGCAAAAAAAATGGGCAAGGACTGGGTGGCAATAGCGTTTTTTGGCGAAGGCGCTGCGAATCAGGGCTCGTTTCATGAGTCGCTGAACCTGGCCGCACTTTGGAAACTACCGGTGATCTTTGTCTGTGAAGACAACAAGTGGGCGATCTCGGTACCAAAGGAACACGCAACCAGTATCGAGTGGGTGGCCGACCGCGCGTCGGCTTACGGCATGCCCGGCATCAAGGTGGCGAACAATGACGCGCTGGAAGTTTATGAGGCGGTGGCGCCGGCGATCGAGCGCGCCCGTCGCGGTGACGGCCCGAGCCTGATCGAAGTGAAAACGGATCGCTATCTGGGCCATTTTCAGGGCGATCCGGAGGTCTATCGCCCCAAGGACGAGGTCGCTAATCTGCGCAAGAACGATCCGATCCCGAAACTGGCGGGCGTTCTGAAAAGCCGCAGCCTGATGACCGACGCCGAAGAAGGCGCCATCGTGGCCCGGGCCAAGCAGCGCGTGGCCGACGCCTTCGATTTCGCGCGCAAGAGCGCCTATCCGGCAGCACAGGATGCGCTGGCCGATGTTTTCGTCTGAAACCAAACCAATCGACATAAGGAGCAGAACATGAGCACGACCCGCAAACTCACGATGGCCCAGGCGATCTCGGAAGGCATTGCCCAGGAAATGACGCGCGACCCCAACGTTTTCGTCATGGGCGAAGACATCGGCGCCTACGGCGGCATCTTTGGCGCCACCGGTGGCTTGCTCGACAAGTTCGGCAAGGACCGCATCATGGATACACCGATTTCCGAGACCGCGTTCATCGGCACCGCGACCGGCGCAGCGGCAGCCGGCATGCGGCCGATTGTGGAACTGATGTTCGTCGATTTCTTCGGCGTCTGCATGGACCAGATTTACAACCATCTGGCAAAAAACACCTACATGGCCGGTGCCAACATCAAGCTGCCGGTGGTGCTGACGACCGCGATTGGTGGCGGCTACAACGATGCCGCCCAGCACTCGCAGTGCCTCTACGCGACCTTTGCCCACATGCCGGGCATCAAGGTGGTGGTGCCTTCAAACGCCTATGACGCCAAGGGCCTGATGATCCAGGCCATCCGCGATGACAACCCGGTCATGTTCATGTACCACAAGGGCATCATGGGGCTGCCGTGGATGGCGTATTTCGAAGGCAGCAGCAACGAGGTGCCCGAAGCGGCCTACACGATCCCGTTCGGGCAGGCGAAGGTGGTGCGTGAAGGGCAGGATCTGACCATCGTCACAATCAGCCAGATGGTGCAGAAGGCGCTGCTGGCGGCGGACGAACTGGCGCAGAAAGGCGTCAGTGCAGAAGTGGTCGATCTGCGTACCCTGGTGCCGCTTGACCGCAATGCAGTGCTTAAATCAGTGGCAAAAACCGGGCGCCTCCTGATCGCCGACGAGGACTATCTGGGCTTTGGCATGACCGGCGAAATTTCCGCCATCGTAGCCGAAAACCTGGATACGGTGGTGCTCAAGGCGCCCATCAAGCGGCTCGCGGTACCCAATGTGCCGATTCCCTATAGCCGGCCGCTTGAGCAGTTTGTCATACCGCAGGTCAAAGGCATTGTGGAGGCGGCTCAAAAACTGATGCAGGCGCGAGTGGCGGAAGGCGTCACCGCGTGACCGCGATCACACTCAGCGCGGACGCCTGGAAAGATATCGACCTGACCACCGAGGCGCTGGTGGACAAATGGCTGGTAGCCGAGGGCGATACCGTGCACGCTGGCCAACTCCTTGCCAATGTCGTTCTGGTCAAGACCAACCAGGACATCATGGCGCCAGCAGACGGCCGCGTCGAAAAGATCCTGGTACAAGCCGGAGAAACCTTCGCGCAGGGCAAGCCGATTGCAATGCTGAAGGAGACATCGTAAATACCGCTGCCGAAGAACAGGCGTGGAATAGCCACCAACTCGCGCTGGCAGGCGCAGGCCCGCGCTGGTGCGTCTGGACCTACCCATCGCCTGCCGTCGTGCTGGGGTGTTCGCAGCGCTCCCTGCGTGACACGATCAAGCAGCGGCTCGATGGCCGCGTTGAATTGGTCGAGCGTGAGTCAGGCGGAGGAGCCGTCTTGACCGGCCCGTGGCTGGTCAGTGCCTCGGTCGTCTTGCCGCATGGGCATCCCTGGGTTCGCGACGGCCTGGTCGACAGCTACCGGCAACTGGCACTGCTGCATGTGGCTGTCCTCAAGGAGTTTGGCGTGTCGGCCCGCGCCTTGCCGCCGCAGGAACTGCCACGTGCCAAAGAAGCAGGCAGCATTAAAGTGGCGAATTGGGCCTGCTTTGGCAGTCTGTCGCCGTGGGAAGTCGTGGATGCGCAGGGCCGCAAGCTGGTCGGACTTGCGCAGAGGAGGAGGCAGTCGGGCGTGTTGCTCGTTGCCGGCACCCTGATCAGCCGTGCCGACTGGCCCTTGCTCTGCAATGGAATGGGCCATCCGGACGATGAGCGGGTGCTGCGCCAGCGCACTGTTTCCGTCGAAGAGATTATTGGTCGCCAGATCAGCGCTGAGCAGTTTGCCGCAGATCTTGGACGCGCACTTGAAACCGCCCTGGCTGCCGGTTGAAGTCGCAGGTTTTGCCCGCCTGCCAATTTTCTCGCGGCCCAGCGAGCGTTGCGCGGCGCAGACTCCAAAGTTTCACTCATCGACGACATTTCCTGATCCGGTGACGACTGCACCTGCGCATTGCCCTGGCGCGTTGCCTTAAGCCTCGCCTAAGCTACGCGCCTAAAAATGTACCCCTGACTTTGCACATTGCCGATGTTGCTCCATCGCTCGGCAGGATCGGTAACCCGATGGCGCTGCCGGTCCGGCGTGATGCGAGTATGAGGCCTGCATCGGCCCGCAGAAGCGGCAACCGCGCAAAAGGCAGTGCCAGGCGCAGCACACTGCATTGATCTGCTGCTCCATTTTTTTCAGAAAAGGAGAGTCGAAATGAAGATCGTGACATCCAAACCCGGAAAAGTCGCTTTGGCGGTTGCCCTTGGCGCGCTACTGACAAGCGGTGCGTTTGCACAACCGTCGCAAACGCTACCACCAGTTCATAAAAACGGCGCGGTCGAATACCTCAGCGGCGGCATTGGCCAGGATGAATCTGCCGCCATGGAAATGGCAAGCAGGCAATGGCCACTGACACTGGAGTTCGCGACCAGGGACAAGGGCCACGCCGACTTCGCAGCCAATGTACAAGTGCTGGTGCGCGACGACAAAGGACGCGCAGCCCTGAATACCACCTCCGACGGGCCCTTCCTGCTGGCAAAACTGGCACCCGGGCACTACACCGTCGAGGCCACGCTTGTCGGCAAGACGCTGCATCAAAATATTTTGCTCAAGGCGGGGCAGCCAGCCAAAGCGGTATTCGTCTGGCCCGCTGGCACCGACAAGGCGGATTCCTGACGAGGGCGGGTCGCTCGCCTGGCGGGGCAGCCCTGGCCATCGCGTCCCGACATGAACCGGTGCGGGAAAACCCGGTCCATTCAGGCCGGCTCGATCGTGATCGTCACGGTCATGGATTCCTCGCCGCCACCCTGTCGCACACCCTTGATCGGAGGGCATGAGTTGTAATCGGTGCCCATGGCCAGCCGCACATGGCGCTCGTCTATCAGGCAGCCGTGGGTCACGTCGATGCTGACCCAGCGCCGGGCGGCTGCATCCAGGCACACGTCAACCCAGGCATGGCTGGCCAGATCAGGCTCGTTGGCGGCGTAAAAATAGCCGCTCACGTAGCGCGCCGGCAGGCCCAGGCTGCGGC
>JAHFQQ010000058.1:11582-14062 GCA_023259235.1 Polaromonas sp.
GGCACCTGCTTCAAATGCCTGCAGCGCCGTGGTTGTAACGCTGGTACTATTCTTTTTATAGCTGACTGTGTCCGCTACACCCCGGCCAAGGGCCAAAAGCATGTTCAAGGTAGCCGCCCCGGGGGTGCCTGAAGGGCGCACGAAGCGGCGGCCGAAATCAGCCAGTTGCGGACTCGGCCGCGCCAGCTGCGTGGCGCGCAAAAAGAAATCCGGATGCGGCCAGCCGGCGGGATCCGTGAATTCGGCCAGGCCGAAGGTTTCGACCTGGCCGGCTGCGTTGACCTGGCTCGAGCGCGCGCTGTCAGCGGACTGGCCGGCGAAACTGTAGGAGTGAATGCTGTTGCCAAAGGCGTCGCGCTGGGCAAACAATTCTCCGGGCGCGGCCAGGCTCCAGAAATGCACCGTTTGCGCCGGGCCGGACTGCGGCGTGAGGCAAAGTGTTTGCAGCGCGTAGCGCAGCGGCCCGGTGTAGCGGTAACTGGTGGTGTGCCGAAGGTGCAGCTTCATGGTCGGACCGCGCCGCGGCTTGTCTTTAATGGCGCCGCGTTCAATTTACTGGAGAGACCAGAAACTCGCGGCTGATGTGCAAGCCCAGTTCATTGACCCGATCGAGAAACTGGGTCAGATAGGCATGCAGGCCGGTCGCCAGAATTTCGTCGATCCGGGTGTACTGCAGATCGGTACGCAATTTACCAGCCCGGCGCCGGGTTTCGCTTTGCGCGTCGCTAGTCACGCGTGCGAGGTTGTTCATCACCTCGCTCAGGCAGGCCAGCAGGGAGCGCGGCATGTCGGCCCGCAAAATCAGCAACTCGGCCACGCGCTCGGGCTTGATGACGTCGCTGTATACCTTGCGGTACACCTCGAAGCCGGAAACGCTGCGCAAAATGGCGCTCCAGTGGTAAAAATCGCATTCTTGATCTTGTTCGCCGACGCCACCCGGATGGGCGCCTGGCATGGCATGAAACTTCACATCCACCAGCCGGGCGGTGTTGTCGGCACGCTCCAGAAAGGTGCCCAGACGCAGAAAATGAAACGCTTCATCCTGCAGCATGGTGCCGACCGTGACACCGCGCGACAGATGCGAGCGGAACTTGACCCATTCGAAAAACTGGCTCGGGTCGCGTTCAAGATCGCCCTGGCGCAACATGCGAACCACTTCCAGATAGGTCTGGTTTTGCGTTTCCCACACTTCAGCGGTGAGCGCGCCCCGCACGGCACGGGCGTTTTCGCGGGCATTGCGCAGGCACGAGACGATGCTCGACGGGTTCCCTTCGTCGCGCACCATGAAGTCCATGACGTCGCCGGACTTGAGGCTGTCGCCATGCTTGCCCATGTAATCGTGCTTGAGTTCACTGATGCTGAGCAGCCCGTGCCAGCCCGACTGCACCACCGCGGACGATCGCGGCAGCAGCGATGTCTGGTAGTTCAGATCCAGCATGCGGGCGGTGTTTTCGGCGCGCTCCATGTAACGCGACATCCAGAAAAGGTGATCGGCGGTGCGAGATAACATATTTTCTCCTGACAAAGCCTCAAACACCGAAAGCGCTTACGCGCGTCTCTTGACTACGATTGCAACTGCACTGATTGGGGCACTGCGGCTTCGCCCTGCAACACCCAGGTGTCCTTGGTGCCGCCGCCCTGCGATGAGTTGACGACCAGCGAGGCTTCTTTCAGGGCCACGCGCGTCAGGCCGCCGGGCACCATCCGCACCTCCTTGCCACTCAGCACGAAGGGCCGCAGGTCAATGTGGCGCGGGGCAATGCCGCTCTCCACATAGGTCGGGCAGGTCGAGAGGCTCAGCGTGGGCTGGGCAATATAGCCCGATGGATTGGCCATCAGCGCGCGCCTGAAGTCGTCAATCTCGGCGGTGGTAGAGGCCGGTCCCACCAGCATGCCGTAGCCGCCCGCTCCATGCACTTCCTTGACCACCAGGTCTTTCAGATTGGCCAGCGTGTAGCGCAGGTCTTCGGCATTGCGGCACAGGTAGGTCGGCACGTTCTTGAGGATGGGTTTTTCTCCCAGATAGAACTCGATCATCTTGGGTACATAGGGGTAAATCGACTTGTCGTCGGCCACGCCGGTACCGATGGCGTTGCACAGCGAGACATTGCCGCTGCGGTACACATTGAGCAGCCCGGCACAACCCAGCGTGGAGGTGGAGCGAAACGCCAGCGGATCGAGGAAGTCATCGTCGACCCGGCGATAGATCACATCGACACGCATGGGGCCACGCGTGGTGCGCATATAGACAAAGTTGTCCCTGACGAACAGGTCCTGGCCCTCGACCAGTTCAATGCCCATTTGCTGCGCCAGGAAGGCGTGTTCAAAGTAGGCCGAGTTGTACCTGCCGGGAGTAAGCAGCACCACGGTGGGCTGAACGGCGGCCGGCGGTGCCACGGCGCGCAGGGTTTCCAGCAGCAAGTCAGGGTAGTGCGCCACCGCGGCCACACGGTTCTCCCGGAAGAGTTCGGGGAACAACC
>JAHFQQ010000306.1 GCA_023259235.1 Polaromonas sp.
TGATCCGACGCACCGCCGCAAGGCCAACAGTAAAGCCGACCTCGAAACAGGCAAGCTGCTGGGCTTGGTCTTTTCCGGCTCGCTGGGCCAGTTTGGCCACATGGCGCGGGCGCTGCCCTCGGCGGTGCGCACCATAAGCCGCGCGCTGATCAGGCAATCCACTGCCGATTCAGCCACGGGAGCGCGGCTTCGCATGCCCATGAAACTGGCGCCACATACGCCGTTCAATATCGGCGTTGGCATCGAGCGGGTGTTTGCGACCGCCACCCTTCCACTAGCGGAATGCAGGATTCTGGGCAAGGCAGTGGGCGGCTCGCTCAACGACATGCTGCTGTGGATTTGCTCGACCGCCCTGCGCAGCTACCTATCCGAGCACCACGCCCTGCCCCACAAATCACTTATTGCATCCATGCCGGTATCGCTGCGTGCAGAATCGGCGGTTGCAAGCGTTACCGACAACCCGGGCAACCAGGTGAGCATGAGCCTGGTCGAGCTGGGCACGCACATTGCCGACCCGCTCAAGCGCATGAAGGCCATCATGGCCTCCACTGCCAAGGTCAAAAGCTCGATGCAAAGTCTCAAGGGCCTGCTGCCGACCGACTATCCTTCCCTGCTGGCGCCATGGCTGGTGGGCGGTGTTGCCAGGCAGGCACTCAACCTCTTTGGGAAAAGCGGCTTGGCCAGCCGCTTGCCCATGGTGACCAATCTGGCCATTTCCAACGTACCGGGGTCACAAGTACGGTTGTATCTGGCGGGCGCCCGCATACTGGGTTTTCATCCGTTGTCGATCATTGTGCATGGGGTGGCGCTCAACATCACCATCCAAACTTACGACGGACAGGTCGATTTCGGTATCGTTGCCGACAAAAAGGCGATGCCGTGCGCCGACGACCTGGCCATGGCAATCGAGAGCGCATTGCTGCAAGCGCAAGCGCTGCTGGTCAGCCCGGCACAAGTGCTTGCCCGGGGAACGCCGACGACACGAAAGACTGCAAAAGCGAAATCCAGCTCCACCGCCTCGGTAAAAACCCGGAAAGTCGCTACCAAAAAAACACACATGCAGTCAATTTAGAGAAACCTCCCTCTGTAAAAAGCACCAAGCGCAACGATACTGTTTCAAGCAAAATTCATACAAAGCCATCCAACGCTCCAAGCCATGGCAAGCCTGTCGTCCAAACCGCTTCAACGAAACGCTCCGCACAAAGCGCAGGCTCAGGGCAGTCCCTCCCTGCACGACATTCCGCCCAAGCGCTGGCTGCTGGCACTTGAATTGCGGGCCTTCTGGGAATTTGGCGCACTGCTGCCCGCGTGGCCGCTGCTGGCCCGCGCACCCAAAGGCGACGGCCACCCGGTGATGGTGTTTCCGGGCCTTTCGGCCAATGATGTATCAACCGTGCCGCTGCGCTACTACCTGCAGTCCCTGAACTACCAAACTTGGGGCTGGGAACAGGGTTTTAACTTTGGTCCGCGTGCAGGCGTGCTCGATGAAGCCAAAAACAACGTCGCGCGGGCCTACGAAGCCGCTGGCCGCAAGGTGAGCCTGATCGGCTGGAGTCTGGGCGGTGTGTATGCGCGCGAACTGGCCAAGGAATTGCCGCACATGGTGCGCGGCGTGATCACGCTGGGCACGCCGTTTGCCGCCTCACACAAAGCCACCAACGCCTGGCGCATTTACGAGCTGGCAAGCGGCCGCAGCATCGAGCGCGAGGCTGAAAATTACGACCTGCCAGCGGCACCGCCGGTGCCGACCACCAGCATCTACTCCCGCACCGATGGCATTGTGGCCTGGCAGGGCAGCATCCAGCAGCCCAGCAACGCCAACCCCCATACCGAAAATATTGAAGTGCCGGCCAGCCACATCGGCCTGGGGCTAAACCCCAGCACCTGGTGGTCCGTAGCCGACCGGCTGGCACAGGCTGAAGGCCAATGGCAGCCGTTCGCGCGGAAAGACAGGGGCCGCGTGCACGGCCTGATTTATCGGGATCCGGCGCGCAAAAAGCCCAACAATTCCGCAAACTGATCCACAGCACGGGGAAAGCGTCCGTCAAGCCGGAAACGCCATTCGGGGATAAGCTGTCTTAATTTTCGCTCTACTTTTGATAGCTAGGTACGCCCTGCCTGTCTGAGCCAGATTGTCAAAATGCTTAAAATTTAACACGAAAACTCTCAGACCTTGCCAACTTTGGCATAGTTGGCGATACCGTCGCTGATTTCCTTTTTGGCGGACTCAGGACCTTCCCAACCCAGGATCTTGACCCATTTGTGTTCTTCGAGGTCTTTGTAGTGTTCAAAGAAATGCGCAATGGTTTTCAGGCGCAGCGGGTTCAAATCTTCGGGCTTTTGCCAATTGGTGTAAATCGACAGAATCTTGTCGATCGGCACTGCCAGCACCTTGCCGTCTTCGCCGGCTTCATCGGTCATCTTCAGGATACCGATGGCGCGGCAGGTGACCACGACGCCAGGAATCAGCGGCACCGGGGTGATGACCAGTACATCAACCGGGTCGCCATCACCACTCAAAGTTTTGGGAACATAGCCGTAATTGGTCGGGTAATGCATGGACGTGCTCATGAAACGGTCCACGAAAATCGCACCGGATGCCTTGTCCACCTCATATTTGACCGGATCGGAATTCATCGGAATTTCTATGATGACGTTGAAGGCGTCCGGGGCATTTTTTCCGGGGAAGACATTATCTAGGGACATGATCGCCTTGCGTTGATGAAAAGGTATTGGCGGGGAAAGAGAGCCGTTGTCGCGCGCTGCCGATTCCGCCTGCCTGGCTGCCCGATTAAGCCACTATTTTACTGATTCCAGGCTTACAAAGAGCCACTCCGTGGTGTGGTAAATTACTGCGGTTGGCCAATCGTCCCTGCGCGAGCAACGAGGAAGCAACGCAGCGGGGGCGACGCTAGCGTGGCACCCCTCCAAGCGAAAAACAACGTAGGAGATTTCTATGACAGGCAACTCGGCGCTAATTCTTGCGCTAGTCTGCGGACTTATCGCCGTAGGTTACGGCATTTGGGCACGCAGCTGGATTCTTTCCCAGGACGCCGGCAACGCGCGCATGCAGGAAATTGCAGCCGCCATTCAGCTGGGAGCCGCCGCCTATCTGGCGCGGCAGTACAAGACCATCGCCATCGTCGGCGTTGTTCTGGCCATACTGATCGGCATCTTCCTGGACAGCAAAACCGCCATCGGCTTCGTGCTCGGCGCGGTGCTGTCGGGCACCTGCGGCTTTATCGGCATGAACGTCTCGGTGCGCGCCAACGTGCGCACGGCGCAGGCAGCGACCCGCGGCATTGGCCCGGCCCTGGATGTCGCGTTTCGCGGCGGCGCCATCACCGGCATGCTGGTGGTGGGCTTGGGGCTGCTCGGCGTGACCGGCTTTTACTGGTTTTTGGTGGGTAACGGAAACTATACCCCCAACCTCAAGCTGTCTGATCTGCTGAACCCGCTGATTGGCTTTGCGTTTGGCGCCTCGCTGATCTCGATCTTCGCGCGTCTGGGCGGCGGCATCTTCACCAAGGGCGCCGACGTCGGCGCCGACCTGGTGGGCAAGGTCGAGGCAGGCATTCCGGAAGACGACCCGCGTAACCCGGCCGTGATTGCCGACAACGTC
>JAHFQQ010000307.1 GCA_023259235.1 Polaromonas sp.
GGTAGGGATTGACGCGGTAGCCGCCATTGGCAAAAACCGAATAGGCCGTGGCCATTTGCATGGGTGTCACGGAACCGGCGCCCAGTGCCATGGTGAGATAGGCGGGGTGCTTGTCCGCTTCAAAGCCAAAGCGGGTGACCCAATCCTGGGCGTATTGCGGGCCTATCGCCTGCAGGATGCGAATGGAAATCATGTTCTTTGATTTTTTCAGGCCGTTGCGCAGAGTCATCGGGCCCTCGAATTTTCCGTCGTAATTTTTCGGCTCCCAGGGTTGGCCGCCCGTCACACCGGCATCAAAAAACAGCGGCGCGTCGTTGATTACGGTGGCCGGGGTAAAGCCGCGTTCCAGCGCCGCTGAATAGATGAATGGCTTGAAGCTCGAACCCGGCTGACGCCAGGCCTGGGTGACATGATTGAACTTGTTTTTTTCGAAATCAAAACCGCCCACCAGGGCGCGGATCGAGCCATCGCGCGGATCCAGCGCCACGAAAGCACCTTCGACTTCCGGCAACTGGGTAATTTCCCAGGTATTTTTCGGGGTCCTGGTTACACGGATCAGGGCGCCACGGCGAATCTTGATATTGGGGCCAGCCTTGTCGGTCAGCCCGGACTGCGCGGGTTTGAGGCCTTCTCCGGTGATCTCCAGCGTTTCGCTGTTTTGGCGTATTGCAAGAATCCGCTTGGGGCTGGCCTCCAGCACCACGGCCGACATCACATCGCCGTTGTCGGGGTTGTCAGCCAACGCGTCATCGATCGCATTTTCCAATTCATCCGGATTTGCCGGCAGATCAATGAATTTTTCCGGCCCGCGGTAGATCTGTCGGCGCTCATAGTCCATGATGCCTTTGCGCAAGGACCTGTATGCCACGGCCTGGTCGGTCGTACGCAAGGTGGTGAAAACATTGAGCCCGCGAGTGTAAGTCTCGTTGCCGTACTGGTTGTAGACCAGTTGGCGCACGGTTTCAGCGACATAGTCCGCATGCACGCGGTCTGCGTCGGGGCCGGTTTTCACCTTGAGCTTTTCCTCTCTGGCAGACTTGGCCTGAGCGGCCGTGATGAAGCCGTTTTCTTCCATGCGGCCAATGATGTAGAGTTGCCGCGCCCTGGCGCGCTTGGGGTTGATGATGGGGTTGTAGGCCGAAGGAGCCTTGGGCAAGCCGGCCAGCATGGCGGCCTCGGCAATGGAAATGCCTTTCAGCGGCTTGCCAAAGTAGGCCTCGGAGGCGGCGGCAAAGCCATAGGACCGGTTTCCGAGAAAGATCTGATTCATGTAAATTTCAAGAATCTGATCCTTGGTCAGCAAATGCTCCAGCTTGAAGGTGAGCAGGATTTCATAAATCTTGCGGGTGTAACTTTTTTCCGCCGACAGGTAGGCATTGCGGGCGACCTGCATGGTGATGGTGGAGGCTCCCTGGCTTTTCGCGTGCCCCAGATTCGCCAGGGCAGCGCGGATTACTCCCTGGTAATCGACGCCGCCATGCGAGAAAAAGCGGGCATCCTCAACCGCCAGTACGGCGTCTTTCATGACTTGGGGAATGTCCTTGATGGGGGTGAGATTGCGGCGCTCTTCGCCAAATTCGCCAATCATCTCGCCGTCGGCTGAAAAGACTCGCAACGGCAGCTTGGGACGATAGTCCGACAAATCGGAAATATCCGGCAGATTCGGGTAGGCCACCGACAGGGCGACCGCCACAACCAGCAAAATGCCGACCGCGCCGGCCAGCACAATAGCGGCGCCCCATGCAGTGAGCCTGAACAGTTGGCGCTGCCAGGGGCGCTGCTTCGCTGCGAGAGTCGAATCAGGAGAAGATGGCTTTGAGGGCATGTAGGCAATCGTAATAGGGCATGGTCATTATAAAAATCCGGGAGCCGTGGACGTATCAGGTATCTTCCAGGGCACCATATTTTTACGTTTGCAGACACTGCTTTGAGCAGATTTGCCCCGGTCCGCTTCGACCCGACCGTCGGCTTTTGACAACGCTCCTGATATAAGAAACAAGAAAAAGCGTTACTGCACAAAGAGCTTACTGCTACTATTCAAGTGATTTCTTAAGTATGCAGGGCTACATATTAGCCGTCATTTGGGGATTGCCTTGATCTCTTTGGGGTCGTTATTCAACCGTCAACAGCCCGCGCTGCTGGGTCTCGATATCAGCTCGTCCAGTGTCAAGCTGGTGGAATTGAGCCGTGACAATGCCGGCGTCCTGGTGCTCGAGCGCTGCGCCATCGAGCCGCTGGAGCGTGGCTGGATCACGGATGGCAATATCGAGAAGTTCGACGAAGTGGCCGATGCCGTGCGCCGTTTGGTCAAGAAGAGCGGAACGCGCACCCGGAATGTCGCCATGGCATTGCCCGCCTCGGCAGTGATCAGCAAAAAGATCATCCTGCCAGGCGGACTGAGCGATGCCGAGCTTGAACTTCAGGTTGAATCAGAGGCCAACCAATACATCCCTTTCTCGCTCGATGAAGTCAGCCTCGATTTTTGCGTGGTGGGGCCCAGTTCCACGTCCAGCGGCGACGTCGAGGTGCTGATCGCCGCTTCGCGCAAGGAAAAGGTACAGGACAGGCAGGGGCTGGCGGAAGCTGCCGGGCTCAAGCCGATTGTCATGGATGTGGAGTCCTACGCTTCGCGGCTGGCGACGGCGCGCCTGATCGAGAATCTGCCCAACCGGGGCATGGACACCATGGTGGCGCTGTTCGAAGTGGGCGCGTTGACCACCAGCATGCAGGTCATCCGCAATGATGACGTGCTGTATGAGCGGGATCAGGCCTTTGGTGGCGCCCAGCTGACGCAACTGATCGTGCGCCAGTACGGATTTTCACCTGAAGAGGCGGAGAGCAAGAAACGCAGCAATGATTTGCCGCAAGACTATGAATCCGGCGTTCTCAAGCCTTTTGTCGAGAGCATGGCACAGGAAATCGGCCGGGCGCTTCAATTTTTCTTTACCAGCACGCCGCATAACAAGGTCAACTACGTGATGCTGGCTGGCGGTTCATCGGCGCTGCCGGGCCTGACCGATGCCGTGACGCAGCAGACCTCGTTTGCCTGCCTGCTGGCCAATCCCTTTGAGGGGATGGAACTGGGCAACAGCGTGCGGGAAAACAAAATGCGGCGCGAGGCATCATCTTATCTGACGTCGTGTGGCCTGGCGTTGCGGAGGTTTCTGCAGTGATTCTGATCAATCTGCTCCCCCATCGGGAAGCCGCGCGCAAGCGCAGGCGCGAAGTATTTTTTGCAACGCTGGGGATGGCGGCGCTGGCCGGTGTGCTGATTTGCGGTGCCGTGTATTCCTGGTACCTGGCCCAGATTGAAAGCCAGCAGGTAAAAAACAATTTTCTGAAAACAGAAATTACCCGTCTGGACGGGCAGATCAAGGACATCGCGGGTCTGCAGGCGGAAATCGCCGCGCTGCGAGCCCGCCAAAATGCAGTCGAGGATTTGCAGGGGAACCGCAATCTGCCGGTGTACCTGCTGAGCGAGTTGGTCAAGCAATTGCCCGATGGCGTGTACATCAACACGATGAAGCAGGATAACCAGACCATCCTGATTTCCGGGGTTGCGCAGTCCAACGAGCGGGTTTCGGAGCTGCTGCGCAATTTGGCCAACAACAGCCCGTG
>JAHFQQ010000059.1 GCA_023259235.1 Polaromonas sp.
AGGCCACTGATGCGACCGATCCGCTGCACGCGGCGCGGGCACTTGAGGTGACCTCGCTTTGGCGGCTGGCCGTCGCCGGGCCCGTCATGGACAGCGCACCACAGCCATGACCCTATTGTTCGCGCCCAAATGCTGGGTGCTGACCCGGTCTGCTTCGCGGAAAATGCCGACCCGCTCGCGGGCCTGGGAATCCCCGGCATTGACTTGGACTTCGGCTGCCAGGCCAAGGTGGTGAACTGTCATGGCGGCGGTGCCGCAACCGGCTGGATGAACGCTCGCGTGCTGGCAACCTCAAGCAGTGGCTCAACTTCTTGCGCAGCCGTTTTCCGGAAGCTGAGGCGGCTTGCCAGCAGATCAGGCGCGTCCATGAGCCGTTGCTGATTGACGGATGGTAGGCGGGTTGTTGGTTGAGCACAAGGATCATTTATCCACCAACTGAGACCGGTCGGTTCTCCATGCATGGATGGTGCGACCAGTTTCACTTCGCACATCGGGAGGGTTGCAGGTTTCATTTTCTCCTGATAAGATAGTAACTAATTACTTACTTATTGGGAAATACCTTGAATATCCACCCGAAACATCTTCCTGCGGATGAGCGGCGTGCCGTCACTGTCGAGGCAGTGGTTGCACTGGCTGGTTTGCAAAACCCCAGTGAAATCACAACCGCAGTGATCGCCAGACACATGAATCTCACGCAGGGAGCGCTGTTTCGCCACTTTCCAAACAAAGATGCCATCTGGCAGGCTGTCATGGAATGGGTGGCGGATCACCTCCTGGGGCGGATTGATCGCGCCGCGGAGGGCATCGAGTCGCCCCTTTCTGCCATGCAAGCCATGTTCATGAGCCATGTCGAGTTCGTGGTCGAGCACCCCGGCGTGCCCCGCATGATGTTTGGCGAGTTGCAGCGCGCCGATTTCACCCCGGCCAAGCGCATGGCGCAGACGCTGATCCAGCGCTACGGCGAACGTCTTGCCCTGTGCATCGAACAGGGAAAGGCGGCTGGAGAAATCGACCATGAAGTCGATACCCGTGCCGCCGCCACACTTTTTATCGGAACCGTCCAGGGCCTGGTCATGCAGTCCATGCTGTCAGGTGACATCAAACGCATGCACGCCGACGCACCGGGTGTTTTTGCAATTTATCAACGTGGTGTAAGGGGTTTGAAGTGAAACAGTTTTTGTCCAGCCATGGGCGAACCCTGGCGCTGGTCGCTGTGCTGGTGCCATTGCTTGCGCTGTTCGTCTATGTCGCACTGCGTTCGGGGCCGTTGGCACCGGTGTCTGTGACAGTCCAAGCGGTGGAGGCGAAATCGATTACCCCGGCCCTGTTCGGCATTGGCACCGTCGAGGCCCGCTATACCAACAAGATCGGCCCCACGTTTGCCGGGCGTCTCAAACGGCTCGATGTGCATGTAGGCGATCGGGTAAAAGCCGGGCAGGTCCTCGGTGAGATGGAACCAATTGATCTCGATGACCGCATCCGTTCGCAGGAGGCGGCACTCAAACGCGCCGAAGCGGTTTTGCGCGAAACCGAAACGCGGCAAGCCTACGCTCAAACCCAGGCACGTCGCTACGAGCAATTGCTGGCGGTACGTTCGACCAGCGAGGAAATAGCCGCCGCCAAACATCAGGAATTGCAGATTGCAGATGCCGCCCTGTCGGCTGCGCGGGAAGACCTCGTGCGGCTCCGGGCTGACCGTGCAGCAGTAGTCGCACAACGGGGCAACTTGCGCCTTGTCGCGCCGGTAGATGGCCTGGTAGCGGCACGCGATGCCGATCCCGGCACGACCATCGTCGCCGGGCAGGCCGTGGTGGAAGTGATCGATCCCAAGAGCCTCTGGATCAATGTTCGCTTCGACCAGGTCAGCGCCACCGGTCTGGCCGCCGGCCTGCCGGCGCGCATCGAGTTGCGCTGGCGTGCCGGACAATTCCTGTCCGGCCGCGTATTGCGGGTAGAGCCAAGGGCATACGCTGTGACCGAAGCGACGCTTGCCAAGGTGGTGTTCGATGCCCAGCCCGACGCCTTGCCGCCATTGGGTGAGTTGGCCGAAGTAACCGTCGCGTTGCCCGCACTTGCAGCAGTGCCAGTCATTCCCAATGCTGCCATTCAACGTGTCGACGGCAAACTGGGTGTGTGGCAGATCGTGGATGGCGATTCGCGTTTCACGTCAGTCAAGCTGGGCGCTGGTGACCTTGATGGTCATATGCAGGTGAGGGAAGGGCTCAAGACCGGTGACAAGGTGGTCCTGTTCAGCGAAAAAGCGCTGACCGCGCGCAGCCGCCTCCACGTGGTCGAGCATATCCCGGGAACAGTGCAATGATCAGTCTGGCCGGACGCGACATCCTGCATTCCTGGGGCAAGTTTGTTTTCACCGGCGTCGGTCTTGGACTTCTGATCGGCGTGACCCTGGTGATGGCCGGCGTGTACCGTGGCATGGTGGACGATGCCAAGGCATTGCTCGACAACAGCGGCGCTGATCTGTGGGTGGTGCAGAAGGACACACTCGGCCCCTATGCCGAATCGTCCAGTCTATACGACGACATCTATCGAGGCATCCTTGCTGTGCCAGGGGTTGCGCAGGCCACCAATGTGTCCTATCTGACCATGCAGGTGCGCAAAGACGAAAGCGATGTGCGCGCCATGGTGGTCGGTATTGCGCCCAGCAGGATGAAAGCCACAGCCGGATGGCCGCCCTATCTCGTGGCAGGCCGCCAGATCACGCGTAGTCACTACGAGGCGGTGGCCGATATCGCCGCCGGTTTCAAACTGGGTGATCGTCTTGTCATTCGCCGAAATTATTACACCGTCGTGGGGCTGACACGGCGCATGGTGTCGTCCAGCGGTGACCCGATGGTATTCATTCCGCTCAGGGATGCCCAGGAGGCCCAGTTCCTCAAGGACAACGACGCTATCTGGCAAAGCCGCCGTCGTACCGAGGCGAACCCCGCGCTCAACCAGCCCGGTGTACCCGGCCTGCTGGATGCCGTGATCGCCTCGCAAAGCACCAACACGTTTGTCAATGCCGTGCTGGTGACCGTGAAATCCGGCTATGCGCCAGAGGATGTGGCGAAATCCATCCGCCGCTGGAAACGCCTGACGGCCTACACGCGGCCGCAAATGGAAAATATCTTGATCAGCAAGCTGATTGCCACTTCGGCCAAGCAAATCGGCATGTTCCTGGTAATCCTGGCCATCGTCAGCGCGGCCATCGTTGCGTTCATCATCTACACCCTTACCATGGACAAGATACGCGAGATCGCGGTACTGAAACTCATCGGCACGCGCAACCGCACCATCGCCTGGATGATCATGCAGCAGGCTCTCGCTTTGGGGGTCATCGGTTTTGTGGTGGGAAAGATCACCGCAACGCTGGCCGCGCCACTTTTTCCGAAGTATGTGCTGCTCATGCCTCTCGATTCCGTGGCGGGATTTTTTGCGGTGATGATGATCTGCATACTGGCCAGTGTTGTCGCCATTCGCATGGCGCTCAAGGTCGATCCGGCCGAAGCGATCGGAGGTTGACATGAGCGGCAAAGGCATCCAGATCGAAGGATTGAAAAAGCGCTACGGCGAGGGAGATACCGCAGTCGACGCGCTCAAGGGTGTCGATATGAAGGTGGCCCCTGGCGAGGTGGTTGGTCTGATTGGCCCCTCCGGCTCGGGCAAGAGCACCTTGCTCAAATGCCTGGGCGCGGTGATCGAACCAACCATTGGGCGCATGGTTCTAGGCGATGAGGTGATCTATGACAACGGCTGGAAGACGCGTGATCTGCGCGCTTTGCGGCGCGACAAGATCGGCTTCGTGTTTCAGGCGCCTTACCTGATTCCGTTTCTCGATGTCACCGACAACGTCGCACTGCTGCCCATGCTGGCAGGCATTCCCAATGGTGAGGCGCGTTCAAAGGCGCTGGAACTGCTTGCCGCCCTGGATGTGCAACACCGCGCCCGTGCCATGCCATCACACCTTTCCGGTGGTGAACAGCAGCGGGTTGCCATCGCTCGAGGGTTGGTCAATCGCCCGCCGGTCATTCTGGCCGACGAGCCAACCGCACCGCTTGATTCTGAGCGTGCCATGGCCGTTATCCGCATCCTCAATGACATGGCGCGCAAGTTTGAAACCGCGATTATCGTCGTCACCCACGATGAAAAGATTATCCCGACCTTCAAACGCATTTACCACATTCGCGATGGCGTCACCTATGAAGAAGCCGGCGAGGGGAGGGGGTTCGAGTGAGCTTCTTGCTACTGGGTCTACCCTGCCCAGCCGCTACGGGGGCCAGTGCCGGGATTCGCTTTGGGTCTTTGTTGGCGCACGCGACTGCCCTGCGAGGCCAGCAGTGCCGTTACGGCTTGTCGGGCTTCGCATGGGTTCCCCATCGCATCGAAATAAACAAAATTGTTTTTCATTTCGGAGAAGATAAACATGACAGCAGACATACAACGACCGCGCGGAATCTGGCTCTGGATCATTTCTCTGGTCGCCGTCGGGTTCGGCCTGCTGACCATCAAGCAGGGCGGCACGATCCTGTTCGGCGACGAGGCAGCAAGTGTCGCCGCGGGGAATTATGTGCCATTCATACTGGTTTTCAACTTTGTGGCGGGCTTTGTCTATGTCGTCGCCGGTGTCGCGCTGTGGATGCAACGACGCTGGGCAGTTGGGCTGGCAGTCTCGCTCGCCGCAGCCACGGCGTTCATGTTTGCGGCTTTCGGCGTTCATGTGTATTTCGGCGGTGCCTATGAGCTGCGCACAGTCTTTGCCATGGGCCTTCGAACGATCGTGTGGGCAATGATCGCGGCGATTGGCTGGAGTCGACTGTCGCGGCGCAAGGATTGATGCCATGACTGTTGCCAGAATGCGGGATCTCTGATGACCAGCTACCACTTACGGCATGTACCGTTAGAAGGAAGGGGACACATCGGGGACTGGATCCCGCCCGGGCCGCATGCACTCGGTGCGATTCATGGCTACTGCGGTGCGTTCAGCGCCGGAGTGCATTTGATCGGCCTCAATGTGAACCTGCCGTTCAAGCCGGAACCCGATCTCCCCATCGCACCCGGGCCCGCATTTGACTTAAACAGGCTGATTCGTAGTTTCACGAAATTTCCAGGACCGCATGGCTTTTGGCATGCGGCGTTGGCGCTCGTTCTGTATTCTGTAGATATTGTGCCAGCCGTAGCGCAAAGGGTCAGTCCAGAGGCCTCGGGCATCAGGGATTGCAGGGCGGATGAGGTCATCAAATTCCGTGGAGGAACCGCCAGACTGGAAAATGATCTGTTTACCGGCACTGACCAAAATTACACCAACGGCGTGGCTTTCACCCTGGTTTCTCACGATATCGCCGGAAAGCTTCAACCCGAATGCCTGCCGACGCCGGTTCGCCTGCACGTGGAGCTCATCAAATTCATGAACCCGGATTTCTGGTCGGACCCGGAAAACTCCGCGCACATGCAAAACATAGTGGTCAAATTTGGTCAGTCCATGTTCACTCCGAAGGATTTCGCAAGGGCCGATCTGATCCTCAATGATCGGCCTTATGCGGAATTGCTCTACATCGGTTTGTCGTGGAACCGGCGAAAACATGAACCTCAAACGAATCTGGAAATGCTCGATACGCGCGAGATAACCTTGGGCGTTATCGGCTCGTGGTCTTTGGCGGAACAATCACAAAATGTGGTTCACGATGCGATCGGCGCAGACAGATTTCCAGGCTGGGATCACCAGTTGAAAAACGAGCCTGCCGTTCAGTTGAGTTTGAGGAGCAGAGCACGAATCAGGCTTACGGCTCGATTGCCCTGAGCGTCGAGTTCTAGGGGGCGCAGGAAGCGCCGCACATACTGAATACCTCACGCCAAGAAACATTGACCGACAACTTCGAGAAGCGTTCCATGCAACACCGACATCATCTGCTCAGAGCCTGTTTCACAGCCTCGGTCATCGGCACGCTCCTGGCGAGCACATGCGCGCAGGCATGGGCCGATGACGTCGACAAGGCCAAGCCCTTGGGGCTACGCAAGATCATGCAGGACCTGGGCAGGAACATGCAGGGCATTACCGATGGCATTTCACGTGAGGACTGGGAATTGATGGCAAAAGTGGCGCCGTTGATTGCCGATCACCCGCAGCCGCCGATGGGTGAAAAGATGCGAATTTTGAGTTTTGTCGGCTCTGATGCGGGCAAGTTCAGGGGCCGTGACGAAAAGACCAATCAGGCGGTGCGAGCGTTGGGGCAGGCTGCGGCGCGCAGCGATGGGCAAGCCGTGATCTCGTCTTTCGCGGCGCTGCAAACCGCTTGTCTGGGCTGTCATCAGAGTTTTCGAAAACCATTCCTGGAGCATTTCTATGGACAACGCTAAAGTGACACGCCGTCTCTGCACGGATCGTACAGGACACGACTGCGGCACTCTCCGTGCGCTCACGGTATTGACCCTGGCCGGGTTGCTGGCCGGCTGCGTCGCCGGACCGGATTTCAGGCGACCCGCCCTCCCCGATGCTGCTGCCTATACTGCTGTGCCATGGCCGGCGCAAACGGCATCCGCAGCCACAGCATTTGGGGGGACGCAGCGCCTCGTCGAGGGAGCAACAATCAGTGATCGATGGTGGCGTGAACTGGGTTCACCAGATCTTGACGCCCTGATCGATGATGCCTTGAAAGCCAGCCCCACCCTGGCCTCAGCCCAGGCTACCTTGCGTCAGGCGCAGGAAGTCCATGCGGCGCAGGCCGGATCAACGCGTTATCCCCAGGTTGATGGCGGCATTGGCGCCCAGCGCCAGCGCTCCAGTCCTGCCACGCTGGGGCAGGCCGGTGATGCGCGGGAATTCAGTCTGTACAACGCCAGCGTCGGTGTGCATTACAACCTTGATCTGGCTGGCAGCAACCGGCGTGCCCTGGAAGCCCTGAGCGCCCGCGCCGACTATCGACGCTATCAACTCGAAGGCGCGCGACTGACTCTGGTGGCCAATATCGTCACCACCGCCATTACCCAGGCCCGGCTGGCTGCGCAGATCCAGGCCACGCAGACCCTTCTTAGCGGTCAGGAAGAGCAATTGAACCTCAGTCGGGAACGGGTGCGACTCGGCCAGGGAGCGCCAGATGACGTGCTGGCCCTGCAAACTCTGGTGGAGCAGACCCGTTCTGGCATACCGCTTCTGCGCAAGCAACGCCAGCAGAGCGAACACCTGCTGGCGGTGCTTGCTGGCCTGCCACCAGGTGCAAGAGAGTTGCCGACATTTACCTTGGCGGATTTCATCCTTCCGTCGGACCTGCCGCTGGTCGTGCCGTCCGAACTGGCGCGCAGGCGCCCCGACATCCAGGGCGCAGAAGCCCTGCTGCATGCGGCCAACGCGGAATATGGTGTCGCCGTTGCCAAACTGTATCCGCAACTCAATCTCAGCGCCAATTTTGGTTCACAGGCTCTGGGTACCGGAGCGTTATTTGGCAGCGGCTCGGCGGTGTGGAGTCTCGTTGCACAACTGACCCAGCCGCTCTTTAACGCCGGGTTGCCCGCCGAAAAACGTGCGGCCCTGGCCGCATTCGATACGGCGGCGGCCAACTACCAAAGCGTTGTGCTCGAATCGCTGCGCAATGTTGCCGATGTGCTGGCTGCTCTGGACAACGATGTCCAAAGCCTGGCTGCACTGGCTGCTGCCGATGCGGCGGCGCAGAAATCCGTGGAATCCATGCAAAGGCAGTATGCGCTGGGCGCTGCCAGTTATGTCCAGCTGCTCACTGCACAACAGCAGGCACAACAGAGTCGAATCAACCTGATTGCGGCTCAGGCACAACGCATCGCCGACAGTGCTGCCTTGTATCAGGCGCTGGGCGGAGGCTGGATCGAGCCGTTAGTCGCCCGCGAGTCAGAGCCTGATGACAGTTGACTGGCCTTGGACGCAGCGGCTTGCAAAATTTCCCTGACGTTACCCTTGCGGGAAACGCATTATTCAGTGCATGGCCAGCGTCTGGGGTTGTGTTTTTGCATAGGGGCCTGCGGCGTGGGCAGCATTTTCTCCGTCACCCATCAGCAGGTTGGCGTCGTGGTCGGCAAACATGCGTTCAAGACTGTGCTTGCGTTCGCTGATGGCCGCGGCTTTGCCGGGAGTGTCAGCCCATGCCGAGCGATCGGGCAGTTCAGGGTACGGGCAGGTGTCACCGACCTCCAGTTGCCACGAAATACCGTAAAGCCACTGCGACGCACGCGGCTCAAAACGTGTGATGTCAAGCATCAGTGATTTCTGGAACGCGACGGCGTAGGTCAGTAAACGCGGGTCCCAGTGCCTGATAACCAACCGGACATACATGCCTTCGCCACGGCTGCGGCTCGATACCAGCAGCATCTGGCATTCCAGCCAATCGGCCGGAATACCGTGCCGCCGCATCACGTCGCGCACCAGAACCTGAACCAGCTGGCGCCGCAAGGCATTGGGAGAACCATCGACAATGGTTGAAGGGCCCTCGGCACGTGGCGTGGACCCGGTAAAAGCTGGTTGTGCACGGCTTTTCAGGCCAAAAAACTGTCTGATGTTCATGGTGTTTTCCTCGTCCCGTTTCGCTTGCTGGTCAGGATTTCCAAATCGATGCGCCAAGCAGTATTTACGCTAAGAAGCAGTATTGATGTTCTGCGATGTTCGGGAGTCGGTCAAGCGACTTATTGCACGAAAGTGGGCGATCTTTTTATGGCCAACACCAGTGCCGTTCCACAGTAACGGTAACTGGCCAAACCTTTTTTTCATGGGCCGCTTTAGTCTTGGGTACGGTTTGGCGCATACTTCAGTTCCATCGTTCCACTCGCATCGGGTAAGTGCATGTCCCTTGAAGTGATTGAAGCCCAGACCGGCGACGACCCCGTCGCCACCATTCTCACCATGCATGGCCTGGGGGCTGACGGACGCGACTTTGTGCCGATTGCCGAGCAGCTTGATCTATCGGGTATTGGTCCGGTGCGCTTCCTTTTTCCAAGCGCCCCCAGCATTGCCGTCACCATCAATGGCGGTTATGTCATGCCCGCCTGGTACGACATCCTGGGCACCGATTTGGCCAAGCGCGAGGACGAGGCGGGATTGCGCCATTCGCAGGCGTCGATTGAAGCGTTGATTGCACACGAAAAATCGCGCGGCATTGCAGCCCGCCGCATTGTGGTAGCTGGTTTCTCACAGGGCGCTGCCCTTGCTTTGATGACTGGATTGCGCCACAGCGAGCGGCTGGCTGGCATCGCGGGATTATCGGGCTACCTGCCGCTGGGAGACAGGACCGCGGGCGATCGCAGCGTGGCCAATCGGGATGTGCCGATTTTCATGGCCCATGGCACGCGTGACGGCGTGGTGCCGTTGCCGCGCGCCAGCGCCTCACGTGATGCACTTGCAGCGCTGGGTTACGCGGTGGAATGGCATGAATATCCGATGGAGCACTCGGTTTGCCCGGAGGAAATTACCGACCTGCAACGCTGGCTGCTTCGGGTGCTTGCCTGAGCCGGACAAATATTGATGATGAAAACAGGCGTTTGCCCTTACAAGGCGGTCGTAATATGCTATTAAAATGATAGTTAATATATTAGATTGCAGATTGACCTGCAACGACCCACAAATAGCTGCGTCCGCCTATTTCGGGCGGGTCATGTTTTTTTCAGCGGGGGCCCTGGCCTACCCTTTCCGTATTGCTAGCGGATAGTCAGGCCGCCATCGACACCCAGTATTTGCCCGGTCACGTAGCTGGCCCAGTCGGAGGCGAGAAACACAAAAGCCGGCGCCACTTCGCTCGGTTCGGCCCAGCGTCCAAGCGGCAGGCGCGCCAGGTATGCGTCTTTGAAGCGCCCGTCTGTACGTATCACCTCGGTCATGGGGGTTGCAGCACCCGGCGCGATCGCGTTGACTGTGATGTTGTGCTTGCCTAGCTCTTTTGCCGCCGACATGGTCATGCCGACGATGGCGGCCTTGGCTGCGCTGTAGTTGATCTGACCGATGGTGCCGAGGACGCCGGCAGTCGACGTGACGTTGATGATGCGGCCGTATTTGCGCTCAATCATGCCATTTACCACCGCCTGCAGGCAGTGGAAACTGCCGTTCAGGTGCACATTGAGCACCGACTGCCATTGTTCCTCGGTCATCTTGTGCAGCATCGCGGGGCGCGTGATGCCGGCATTGTTGACCAGGATATCGACGCGGCTGAAGCGAGCGCTGACCTGTGCGGCCATGGCATCGACCTGGGGACGGTCGGCGACGTTGCAGGAAAAGCCTTGCGCGCTACCGCCTGCGCCGCGGATTGCCGCCGCTGTTTGTTCTGCTGCTTCGATATTCATGTCGATCACGGCAACCTGCGCGCCTTGCTGCGCGAATGCGGCGGCAACGGATGCGCCGATGCCCTGGCCGGCGCCGGTGACGATGGCGACTTTATCCTTCAGCAGCATGATTCTCTTTCTTGGCGGATTGAACCTGGTGTCGGCCTGCGCATTGTGCGAAGCCGACGCTGGTGGAAAACTTACTTGATGATCGAAAAGCGCCGGGTGCAGGTTGCATCGCCAGCGGGTAGCGCGCTCTCGGTTACCACGCGCACATTCGGCGAAATGGTGCGTATCGTGGTCTGGAACCAGTGGTCGCAGCCAGCCTGGCACTGATTGGGTGCACCGGTATCACGGAACGAGTCCATCCACGGACAAGCGGTATGCACCAGCACGCTGGTATCGCCTTCCAGCGCCATGTGGGCAGTTTCACCCATCACATGGCTGGCGCGCATCATGGTGAAAGCGAGTTTTTCCAGGTCTTCGGGTTTGCCGCCGCGCTCCAGATACATCTGGCCGGTACCGATGCCCACCAGTTCCCAGAAGCGCATCATGACGTCATTGGCCTCCTGTGCGTCAAGCTTGTCCTCGGCGGCGCGCCGCCAGCAGTGGAAAAAGTCGTGGTTGATACGGAGCAGGGCATCCCAGTCACGCTCCTTGCGCGCAAGCTGTTTCTCCAGTTCTGCTACGGTATGGGTAATGGCATTCATTGGAGTACTCCTTCTTCATGGTTGTCTTGCGGTTGCTCGTTCATTGCTGGTCTCCTGATAAATGATGCCCCTGTGCCTGCTTGCGGGCTTGAAATTTCTCCAATGCCAGGCGAATCTCGGCCAGGTTTTCGGCGCTGACTTCGGAGCCGCATTCGTAGCAGGTATTGGTCATGCGGTCGAACCAGCGACAGCCGCATTGATCGCAGGCGAGCTCCGGCGCTCCGGCGGGATTCTGGAAAATCATCGGCAAGCTCCTAAAAACGCCAACCCAAGGGAATCGAGGAATTCTTCGTAGCCCGCATCCTGCAATTGGTATTTCGTCTTCATCACATAGAACATGATATTGCCCTTGCGGATCAGGCGCTTCATGATCGACAGGGTATCGGCTTTCAGCGCCTCCTGCAGCGCTGCCAGGGCCGCATCATCCGCAACAAACAAAAGGTCCACGTTGGCCTGCTTGAATCCAGCATAGCTGCGCCGACTCGCAAGCATGCCGGCCTCATGCCCTTCACGAATTTGCCAGACCAGCATTTCATTATCGTTGTTCGCATTTTCAAGGCTAGCCACATGCTTGCCCGGCTGGATGCCGGAACCGGCGCGAGGTACGACGCCGACCGCCGAACCAGGCGTCATTTCCGTGAATAGCTCGCCATGGCGGTCCAGCATCGCCTGCCAGTTTTCCAGATCGCCGAATTTTGATCCCGCCATTGTCGTTTCCATCAATGTTTAGGGAATGTCAGGCCCATATCTTCCACAAAATCGGCCAAGCCCGCTGATTCCAGCTCGTCCATTGTCTTCAGCATATACGGATGCAGCTGGCCTGCCCGCACCAGGGCCGGGATCGCCGCCAAACCCCGAGTTCGCAGGGTTTGCACAGCATCCTCGTTGGCGACCAGCAGGACAGCCACGTCGTTTCCAGCGTTGCCGTCATAGGCGCGAAACTCCGCCTGCATGCCGCCCCCCGTGTTGCGCCAGACCAGCAATGTTCCCAGCCGTTCTGCGAATTCATTCCTGCACAGTACGCCGATGCAGGCGCTAGCATCAGGCGCCGGCTCCTGGTCCAGCATGGCTTGCCATCCTGTACGATCAAGAAAGTTGCTTTCCATTTTTGCTATTGGGTGGCGAGCTCACGATGGGCCTTAATTCGATTTATTTATTGTATACCATCAGGCGCAAATTTATGCAGAATAATGCATATTTAAATTAATCAATATGCAATTTATCTCTGATGGTCATCAAATTTTATATGCATCATAATGCATATTCGTGAGAGGCGTTTATGTTGTTAGCTTCCGGAATCGATCTGTCAGCGCTTCTTGCCGGTTCCCGTCCGGTATTGGCGCGCGCCATTACCCTGATTGAAAACGACCGGCCTGGCGCCACCGACTTGTCGGCCAGCCTGAGTCCGCATTGCGGACGGGCGCAAGTGGTCGGTATCACGGGAGCGCCGGGTGCCGGCAAATCGACCCTGATCAACGCCTTGCTCGGGGAGTTGGTCGGGCGCGACAAGCGCGTTGCCGTGCTGGCCGTCGACCCATCCAGTCCGATCACTGGCGGCGCCGTCCTCGGCGACCGGGTACGCATGGACCAGCATGGCGCGCACGACCGCGTGTTCATCCGTTCTGTATCGGCGCGCGGTCACCTGGGCGGCCTGTCGCGCACGGCGGGCAAGATCATCGATGTGCTCGACGCAGCCGGCTTCGACGTTGTCATCGTCGAAACGGTCGGTGCGGGTCAGTCCGAAGTCGAAATCAGTCATTTCGCCGATACCCGGATCGTGATCTGTGCGCCCGGCCTGGGCGACGATGTGCAGGCGATCAAGGCGGGAATCCTTGAAATCGCGGATATCCTGGTGGTCAGCAAGGCAGACCAGCCGCAAGCCGGGCGCACCACGCGTGATCTGCAGTCAATGCTGCACTTGCGTCGTTCCGCCAATTGGCAGGTCGAGGTGCTGCAAACGACGGCAACCAGCGGCGAAGGGATTGCCGCGCTGGCCGACAAAATTGAACAGCATGCCCGTGCGGCAGGCGTCGGACAGCGGCTGAAATCGGTGCTTCCGGTTGTGCCGCCGAGTTCCGGCAGTGATTCGCGCGCCACCGACGATGACCTGATGCAACAGATCAGCAACTGGCGTGCCGCCGGTAAAAGCGTGGCGCTGGCGACCGTGGTGCGTACCTGGGGTTCGTCGCCGCGCCAGCAAGGCAGCCATCTGGCGGTCGAGGAGGGCGGGGCGTTTCTCGGCTCGGTATCTGGCGGCTGCATTGAAGGTGCAGTAATTACCGAAGCGCAGGCCGTGATTGCCGACGGCCGCCCGCGGTTGCGGGAATTCGGCGTTACTGACGCCATGGCATGGGAAGTCGGCCTGTCCTGCGGCGGACGGATCGGAGTCTACGTGGAGCGCATCGCCCCTGACGGCTGGTTCGATCAACTTCTCACCGCGCGCACCGCCAAACGGCCGGTTGCCATGGTTACGCGGCTGGCGGACGGCGAGCAGACGCTGGTGTTCCAGGACGAGGCCGCGGGCGGCTTGGTGCTCACTGCGGCGCAGTTCGACGAAGCGCGCAAGATGCTGCGTGCTGACCGCAGCGGCGCGCTCGAATCGGGCGACGGCACGCTGTTTGCACGCGCTTATGTCACCGCACCGCGCCTGATGATTATCGGCGCGGTGCATATCGCCCAGGCGCTGGCACCGATGGCGGCCATGGCAGGATTCGACGTCAGCGTGATCGACCCGCGCCGTGCATTCGCAACGCCAGCGCGCCTGCCTGGGGTCTCCATTAGCACCGCATGGCCGGACAAGGCGCTGGAACAGGCGGGGATCGATGCGCAAACCGCGGTTGTGACGCTGTCGCACGATCCCAAGCTGGATGATCCGGCGCTGATTGTGGCATTGCGCAGCAAGGCGTTCTACATCGGTGCGTTGGGTAGCACGCGCACCCACGCCAAGCGCGCCGAGCGGTTTGCGGAGCTGGGTCTGGGTGGATCGCTCGGCCGTATCCGGGCTCCGATCGGGCTTGACCTGGGCGGTCGCGCGCCAGCGGAAATCGCTGTATCAATCC
>JAHFQQ010000060.1 GCA_023259235.1 Polaromonas sp.
TGCTCAAGGGACTTTGTTTCAAGCTCCAGTTCGATCCTGACAATCTGTTCGATCTGCACCAGAAACCATGGGTCGATCCTGGTCAGGGCAAACACTTCCTTGACGCTCATGCCCTGCGCGAACGCATCGCCGACATACCAGATGCGCTCCGGGCCGGGCTCGCCCAGCTCTTTTTCCAGCACTTCGCGATCCTGTGTTTTCTCGTTCATGCCATCGACGCCAACTTCCAGACCGCGCAGGGCTTTCTGGAACGACTCCTGGAAGGTGCGGCCCATGGCCATGACCTCACCGACGGACTTCATCTGCGTCGTCAGGCGTGAGTCGGCCTGGGGAAATTTTTCGAATGCAAAACGCGGAACCTTGGTCACCACATAGTCAATGCTCGGCTCGAAGCTCGCGGGCGTGGCGCCGTCGGTGATCTCGTTGCGCAACTCATCGAGCGTATAGCCGATGGCCAGCTTGGCAGCCACCTTGGCAATCGGAAACCCGGTGGCTTTGGACGCCAACGCGGAAGAGCGCGATACCCGCGGATTCATCTCGATCACCACCATGCGGCCATCGACCGGATTGATCGCGAACTGTACGTTAGAGCCGCCAGTGTCGACTCCGATCTCGCGCAGAACCGCAATCGACGCGTTGCGCAGGATCTGGTACTCCTTGTCGCTCAGGGTCTGGGCCGGCGCCACCGTGATGGAGTCACCGGTATGCACACCCATGGGGTCCAGGTTTTCAATCGAGCAGATGATGATGCAGTTATCCGCGGTGTCGCGCACTACCTCCATCTCGAACTCTTTCCAGCCCAGCAGCGACTCTTCAATCAGCAGCTCACTGGTCGGCGAAGCCTCCAGGCCACGTTTGCAGATGACTTCAAACTCCTCCGGGTTGTAGGCAATCCCGCCACCGGTTCCTCCTAACGTGAAGCTGGGGCGAATCACGGTGGGAAACCCCAACGATTTCTGCTCGACCCAGGCCTCATCCATGCTGTGCGCAATGCCGGAACGGGCAGAACCGAGACCGATTCTGGTCATCGCCTCCTTGAATTTCAGGCGGTCTTCGGCCATGTCGATGGCTTCGGGCCTGGCGCCTATCAGCTCGACCTCGTATTTATCGAGCACACCGTTGCGCCACAGGTCGAGCGCACAGTTCAGCGCAGTCTGGCCACCCATGGTCGGCAAAATGGCATCGGGCCGTTCCTTGGCGATGATTTTCTCAACTGTCTGCCAGCTGATGGGTTCGATGTAGGTGACGTCTGCGGTGGCCGGGTCGGTCATGATCGTGGCCGGGTTGCTGTTGATCAGGATGACCTTGTAGCCCTCTTCGCGCAGTGCCTTGCAGGCCTGCACGCCGGAATAGTCGAATTCGCAGGCCTGGCCAATGATGATGGGGCCCGCGCCGATGATGAGGACACTTTTTATGTCTGTGCGCTTAGGCATTATTGCTCCCGCGGGACCGCTCCAGGGGAGCAAAAGCCCTCTCGGGGGGCAGTGAAACGGCGAGGCCGCGAACAGGCAGGCTCATTGCTTTCCTCCATGCTGATCCATGAGGGCAGTGAAACGATCGAACAAATAGGAAATATCATGCGGGCCCGGCGAGGCTTCGGGGTGACCCTGGAAGCAAAATGCCGGCTTGTCGGTGCGAGTCATGCCCTGCAGCGTGCCGTCAAAGAGGCTGATGTGCGTGGGGCGCAGGTTGGCCGGAAGGCTTTTCTCCTCGACCGCAAAACCGTGGTTCTGGCTGGTGATGCTTACGCGGCCGGTGTCCAGGTCCTTGACCGGGTGGTTGGCGCCGTGGTGGCCAAATTTCATTTTGAAGGTTTTGGCCCCGCCAGCCAGTGCGATGATCTGGTGCCCCAGGCAGATGCCGAAAGTTGGAATGCCGGTTTCGATCAGCTCCCGAACCGCTTCAATGGCATAGCCGCAGGCCTGCGGATCGCCCGGGCCGTTGGCCAGAAAAATACCATCTGGTTTGAGCCGGAGCACGTCGACTGCGGACGTTTGCGCCGGCACCACCGTGATGCATGCGCCACGCTGTGCCAGCATGCGAAGAATGTTTTTCTTCACGCCGAAGTCAAACGCCACGACATGAAATCTTGGGGTGATCTGCTCGCCATAGCCTGAGCCCAGCTTCCACTCGGTCTGCGTCCACTCGTAGGGCTGCTTGACTGACACGACTCTGGCCAGATCCAGCCCGTCCATGCTGGGTGCACTTTTGGCGTTGGCAATGGCGTTGGCAATGGCCTTGTCGATGGCGGGCTGACTCACAGCCTCGCCGGGCGCCAGCGCCAAAATGCAGCCGTTTTGTGCCCCGTGGGTGCGCAAGTGGCGCGTCAACTGGCGTGTATCAATACCTGCAATCGCAACCGTTTTTTCCCTGGCCAGGTATTCAGCCAGCGACATGGATGCTCGAAAATTCGAAGCCAGCAGCGGCAAGTCTTTGATGATCAGGCCGGCTGCGTGGACTTTTTCAGCTTCGATATCTTCGGCATTGACGCCGTAGTTGCCGATATGCGGGTAGGTGAGCGTGACGATCTGCTGACAGTAGCTGGGATCCGTGAGGATTTCCTGATAGCCAGTCATGGCGGTGTTGAATACCACCTCACCGACCGTGGAGCCCGCGGCTCCAAACGAGTTGCCAATAAAGACTGTGCCATCGGCGAGCGCCAAAATGGCGTGAGGGGTCGTTAGATGTGTTCCCTGTAGCGACAAAAGCACTGGGTTCTCCGATTGTTTGCGGTTCGCCCAAGTTTGCACAAGAAACGTCTTTTGGACGCTTGCAGGCTGCTTTCGTGAGGGTGTTGGCTTTGTATGCGCTCGGGCGAAGCTGTGTTTTGAAAAGCTATTGATTATATCCTGCCCCCACGCTGCCCCCCGGGGGCTGAGCTTGCTCGGGGCAGCCCTTTGCTGCAGACGTTGGCAGCGTTGCGCGGCATTGCGCAGCCCGTGGCGCCTTACTGCTGAGTCAGCGTGCTGGCGTGCAAACAAATTGCAGCGGCGGCGGCGACGTTGAGCGATTCCTCGCCGCCGGGCTGCGCAATGCGCACCTGCAGGCTGGCCCGGGCAATGAGCTCATCGCTGACGCCCTGCCCTTCATGGCCAAAGGCCCAGGCGCAGGGCACGGGCAACTTTTGCGAGTCCAAAAAGCTGCCGTAGTGCGAACTGGTGACCACAAGCGGAACCTTCAGCGCACCGAGAACATCAGCTTCAGCACCCTCCACCAGCCGCAAGGCAAAGTGCGCGCCCATTCCGGCTCGCAGCACCTTGGGCGACCAGAGCGCGGCCGTGCCCTTGAGTGCAATGATCTGGCGAAAACCGAAGACTGAAGCACTGCGCAGAATGGAGCCTACATTGCCGGCGTCCTGCACGCGGTCCAGAACCACCGAGGCGGCATCCGGCAGCAGTTCGGGCGCTACGGGCAACTCCAGCACAAACCCCATGCGCGCAGGAGACTCGAGCCCGCTGATTTCTGGCAACAGTGGATCTGAGACGACTATATTTTTGATAGCTGCATGAGCCCATTGCGCATGGGCCAGAAGCCAAAAAGACTCTGAAAATACGGCAATCGCCGGTTTCAGTCCGCGCGTCAGCGCAGCCCGGCACAGGTGGTCCCCCTCCAGCCAGACTCGCCCCTGTTTGCGGTAGGCCGCATTGCCCTGTGAAAGTTTGCGCAAGTTCTTGAGAAGCGGGTTGTCGCGCGAAGTGACGTGCGTGACCGGTACGGACTGCGGGCTCACCGGAGTACCCTGGACACCGGTGCGAAAGACTTGCGATGCTGGGGGCACGCCCCGTGCTCGCGCAATGCAGCCAGATGCTGTTCGGTGCCATAGCCCTTATGGCTGGCAAAACCGTATTGCGGATACTCGAGGTGGTATTCCGCGCACCAGCGATCCCGGTATACCTTGGCCAAAATGGATGCGGCAGAGATGCACGGCACAAGCGCATCGCCTTTGACAATCGCCTCAGCCAGAATGCTGACAGGCGGCAGGCGGTTGCCGTCAACCAGCACCTTGTGGGGCCTGAGCCGCAATCCGGCCACCGCCCGCTGCATGGCCAGCAACGTGGCCTGCAAGATGTTCAAGGTGTCAATTTCTTCAACACTCGCCTGCGCGATGGAGCAGCACAGCGCTTTGCCGAGGATTTCGTCGTACAGCTTTTCCCGCCGCAGGGCCGTGAGCTTTTTGGAGTCGGCCAGCCCCTTGATGGGCTGCAATTCGTCAAGGATGACCGCCGCCGCCACCACCGGCCCGGCCAGCGGCCCGCGCCCCGCCTCGTCAACCCCCGCGATCAGCCCGGGAACGTACCAGGACAAGGCGGGTTGCTCAGGCTTCAAGTATTTTCTGGATCGCATTGCTTGCCAATTGTGACGTGTCACGCTGCAGTTCCACATGCAGTGTTGTGAATCGTTGCTCAACTGCCGCTATTTTGTCAGGCGCAGCGGTCTTTGCATCCACCCATTGCAGCAGCGCGGCCGCCAGCGCCTGGGGCGTGGCCGCATCCTGCAACAACTCAGGCACGACGAACTCCCTGCATAAAATATTTGGCAGGCCAATCCAGGTCTGCAGCTTCTTGCGCCGCATGATCTGATATGACAGCCAGTTCATGTTGTAGGCAATCACCATGGGTCGCTTGAACAAGGCTGCTTCGAGGGTCGCGGTGCCGCTGGCGATCAGCGTCACATCGCAGGCGGCCAGCGCCGTATGTGATTGCCCTGGCAGGATTCGCAAATCAGCCCGCACGCCGGCTGCATCAGCCAGTTGCTCAATCCGGCTTTTTACCAGGGGAACTGCCGGAACTACGAATTTGATAGCGGGCTGCGCTTGTCTGACAAGGGCCACAGCCTGAAAAAATCGACTGGCCAGATACTCGATCTCCGACTTTCGGCTGCCTGGCAAAACGGCAATGACCGTGTCTTCCTCGTGCAGACCGAGCTCGTGCCTGGCCGCACGGCGATCAGGCTGCATGGGAATCACGCCAGCCAGCGGATGCCCCACGAAAGTTGCAGCAATCCCGTGAGCGGCCAGCAAAGCCGGCTCGAATGGAAAGATGCACAGCACATGATCGGCGCTGCGTTTGATTTTTTCTATTCGGTCTGCGCGCCAGGCCCAGATTGAAGGGCAGACAAAATGAACCGTTTTAATGTGTTCAGCCTTCAGCGCGCCCTCAAGGTCCAAATTGAAATCGGGCGCGTCGACACCGATGAACATATCGGGCCGCTGCCCATTGTCATTGAGCAGGCGGTTTTTCAGCTGCTCGCGTATGCCTGCTATTTCACGGTAGTGTCCAAGCACCTCGACGTAGCCGCGCACCGCCAGTTTATCGCTGGGCCACCAGGCGTCGAAGCCCCGGCTTATCATCTGTGGCCCGCCAATGCCAGCGCACCTCATTGCCGGCCAGCGCGCCTTCAATCCATCGAGCAGCAAGCTCGCCAACAGATCGCCGGACGACTCGCCCGCAACCAGCGCGAACCTTGGCGCTTCAGTGGTCACTCTGATACCCGGGCATTCAGCGGGCGATGCCGCGCGCTGCGTTGGCTAAAAAATTGCTCATCAGCGCGACATCCTCAGCTGCATCTGGCGCTTGTGTCGCCAGGTCTGCTATGGCCAGGCGCGCCTGCTCCAGTGTCTTGCCCTGGCGGTACAGCAGGCGGTGCATCTGCTTGATCAAATCCAGCCGCACTGCAGAAAAATCGCGTCGGCGCAGGCCCACGCTGTTGATGCCACGCACTGCAAGGGGGTTGCCATCGACCAGCATGAACGGCGGCACGTCTTGCGCAACCGCGCTGGCAAAACCGATCATCACGTGTGCGCCCACCTTGACAAACTGATGGATGCCGGTGAGTCCGCCCACGGTTACCCAATCGGCCAGATGCACATGACCGCCGAGCGTGGTGTTATTGGCGAGCGTGGTTTGATTGCCGATGCGGCAGTCGTGGGCAACATGGGTGTAGGCCATGATCCAGTTGTCATCGCCCACCCGCGTCACGCCCGTATCCCCGGGCGAGCCGATATTGAAGGTGCAGAACTCGCGGATGGTATTGCGGTCCCCGATGACAAGTTCACAGGGTTCGCCCCCATATTTTTTGTCTTGCGGAATGGCGCCCAGGGAATTGAACTGGAAAATCTGGTTGTCGCGACCTATGGTGGTGCGGCCTTCAATCACGCAGTGGGCACCAATGCGGGTGCCGGATCCGACCCGGACGTCAGGGCCGATGACGGTGCATGGCCCCACGCTGACTGAACCGTCCAGTTGGGCCAGCGGATCGATCAGAGCCGTGGCGTGAATGCCTGGCACAGCGGTTGGCGATGTCATTCACCACCTCACACCGGAACAATGGTACGCATGGTGCACATCAGTTCGGCCTCGCAAGCGATGTTCTCCCCGACACACGACACTCCCTTGAACTTGAAAATGCCCCCTTTGTTCCGTACAACCGTGACATCCATGATCAACTGGTCGCCGGGCTCGACCGGACGCTTGAAACGGGCGCTGTCAATGCCGGCGAGGTAGTAGACCGTTGTCGCGTCGGTGGTGACGCCCATGGTATCGAAGGCCAGCAAGGCCGCAGCCTGTGCCATGGCTTCGAGCATCAGCACGCCGGGCATCACCGGGTGGCGGGGAAAATGGCCCATGAAAAACGGCTCATTGATCGTGACGTTCTTGAGCGCCTTGATTCGCGCTCCTTTTTCAAGTTCCAGCACCCGATCAACCATCACAAAGGGATAGCGGTGTGGCAGCTGTTTGAGAATTTTGTGAATATCCATCATGTTTTCTTTTGTCCGCGCGCGAGCGATTTTTCAGCCTGTTTGAGTCTTTGACGCAGCACGTAAAGCTGTTTGAGCGTTGCAGCATTTTTTTCCCATGTCGCATTGTCGTCGATGGGAAAAAAGCCAGTGTAGTGCCCAGGCTTCAAAATGGATCGCGTAACGATGGATGTTGCTGAAACATGCACGTGATCGGCCAGCGTCAAATGGCCCAGCACATTGGCCGCCCCGCCTATTGTGCAATGCGCGCCTATCGTTGCGCTGCCCGCAACAGCGGAACAACCGGCCATGGCCGTGTGCTGGCCAATCCGCACGTTGTGGGCGATTTGCACCAGGTTATCAAGCTTGACGCCGTCTTCCAGCACAGTGTTTTGCAAGGCGCCGCGATCGATGCAGGTGTTGGCGCCAATTTCCACATCATTGCCGATCTCCACCGCGCCAAGCTGCTCAATCTTGACCCATTGACCCTCATGCTGCGCAAAGCCAAAGCCGTCAGCGCCAATGACCGCGCCCGGGTGAATGATGCAGCGCTCGCCCACCCGGCAGCCATCAGCCACCGTAACACGTGCTGCCAGGCGGCTGTTGGCGCCAATCACCGCATGCTTTCCTATCACGCAATGCTCCGCGATGCGTGCGCCCTCGCCAATTGCTGCGCCTGCGGCAATGCAGGTACACGCACCAACGGAAACACCCGCTGCCAGTGTGGCACTCGGGTCAATATAGGCCCCCGGATGAATGTACGGTGCCGGCTCCGGAAAGTGATGCCGTTTCCAGAGCTGCGTAATCAGCGCAAAGCAGTAATAGGGATCGTCCGTGACGATGCATGCGCCGCGGCGCATGGCAATCTCGCGGGCATCAGGCGCAACCACCACACAGGCCGCGACGGACTGCGCAAGCCTGCCCAGGAACTTCGGTTGGCCGAGGAAGCTCAGGTCATGTGGCCCCGCCGCATCCAGGGGCGACAGCCGTTCTATCAGCAGGTCCGGATCGCCATGCAGCTCGACCTTCACCGCGCCAGCCAGAAGACTGACAACATCTGAAAGCCGGAGCGTCACACAGCGCCTGCCATATTACGCCGATGCGCGTGAACCCCGCAATCAGCGGGCAGCGTCCAGCGCCTTGATCACCTTGTCGGTGATGTCATGCTTGGGGTTTACATAGACCGAATCCTGAAGGATCAGGTCGTATTTCTCGGATTCAGCCAGTGCCTTGACAACCTTGTTGGCCCGTTCAATCACTTTCTGCAGTTCCTCATTCTTGCGAGCACTCAGGTCTTCCTGAAACGCACGGCGCTTGCGCTGGAACTCGCGGTCCTGATCTGCCAGTTGTTTCTGGCGCGCGCTGCGCTGGCTTTCCGAAAGCGTTGGAGCTTCGCGCTCATACGTATCGGAGAGCGTCTTGAGCTGAGCTGCGAGTTCGTTCAGTTCCTTGTCCCGCTTGCTGAACTCCTGCTCCAGCCTGGTCTGGGCAACTTTGGCTGAATTGGCCTCGCGGAAAATCCGGTCCAGGTTGACAACGCCAACCTTGAATTCCTGCGCACTGGCGGAAAAACCCGCCAATGCAATGACCAGGCCGAGAAAAACTTTATTTGAAAAATGCTTCATTAGAAGGATGTACCAATCTGGAATTGAAACCGCTCTATTTTATCTTCCGGCTTCTTGCGCAGCGGTTGGGCGACAGAAACGCGCAAGGGACCGATGGGAGAAATCCAGCTGATACCCAAACCGGTGGAGGCCCTCATCTCACTGAAGCGGAAGGGATCATTTTCGCCGAACACATTCCCCACGTCCACAAATCCGAAGATTCGCAAAGTCCGGTCATTGCCCGCGCCGGGAAATGGTGCAGCAAGTTCTGCGTTGAGTGTAAGCTTCTTGGGCCCGCCGAGCGAGATCGTCGGATCCGCGGTGTCACGCGGTCCCAGGGAACCTTGCTGATAGCCGCGAACCGAACCCAGTCCCCCCGAGTAAAAGTTTTTGAAAAGCGGATACGCTTGCCCGTTAAGGCCCTTGCCCCAGCCCATCTCACCATTGAGGGCAACGGTGAACTTCTTGTTAAGGGGAATATATTGCTGAATCTGATAGCTCGCTCGCACGTACTTTATGTCGCCAGCCGGGCTCCAGTCACTGAAAACGCGCTGAAACCGCCCTGTCGTGGGAACCAGCGCGCTGTCGCGGCTGTCACGCGTCCAGCCAACACTCAGGGGAAAGGAATTGGTCTTGGCACCAAACTGATCGGCGTATGCCTGGTAGGTTAAGGGAAGCGGAAGGGTTCCGGTAATGATCTTGAGCGACTCGAAACCGCCACCAAAAAAAACCGTATCAGTCTCGGTAAAGGGGACACCGAAACGAATCGTCGCCCCCCTGGTATTGAGCGTGTAATCACCGCCCTGGCCAAGCAGCGGAAGGGTGTTCCTGTCATACAGGTCAATGGATCTGGAAATGCCGTCAGCCGTAAAATAGGGGTCAACCGTGCTTAAGACAAGCTGGCGATTTGATTTGCTGGTGTTGACCTCAATGCCCAGGGAATTGCCCGAGCCGAATACATTGTCCTGCTTGACGCCCGCCGACAGGGACAGCCGGTCCGCGCTGGAGAATCCGGCGCCCAATTGCAGCATACCGGTTGGCTTTTCAACTACGGTCACGGTCAGGTCAACCTGATCCACCGTGCCAGGCACTTCCTGGGTATCCACATTCACCTCGGTGAAAAACCCCAATCGATCGACGCGATCGCGAGAAAGACGAATTTTGTCGCCGTCGTACCACGACGACTCCAACTGGCGAAACTCCCGGCGCACTACCTCGTCGCGTGTGCGGGTGTTACCCGCCACGTTGATGCGCCGTACATAGGCCCGGTGCGAAGGCTCAGCCCGCAATACAAAAGCCACCCGACCGTTGACCCGGTCGATTTCAGGCACGGCTTGCACTTTGGCAAAGGCGAATCCGAAGGTCCCAAAATAGTCTGCAAGAGCCTTGGTTGTTTTGGCAACCTCGTCACCGCTGTAGGGCTCTCCAGGCTTGATGGTCACCAGGGATTTGAACTCATCTTCCTTACCCAGGTAGTTGCCTTCAAGCTTGACACCCGACACCACAAAACGTTCGCCCTCGGAAATATTGAGAGTAATCGCAATGCTCTGCTTGTCAGGAGAAATCGCGACCTGGGTTGAATCTATCTTGAACTCGAGATAGCCGCGCGACAGGTAATAGGAACGCAGCGTCTCGATGTCTGCGTTGAGCTTGCTGCGCGAATAGCGGTCTGACTTGGTGTACCAGCTGAGCCAGCCACCGGTATCGAGGTCAAACAGGCCCAGCAGCGTCGATTCCTTGAACGCATGGTTGCCCGTGATGTGAATTTCCTTGATTTTTGCAACGTCACCCTCTACGACGCTGAATGTCAGGTTGACCCGATTGCGTTCAATCGGCGTGACGGTGGTGATCACCTCGGCACCGTACAGGCTCTTGTTGATGTACTGGCGCTTGAGCTCCTGCTCGGCTTTGTCGGCAAGCGCCTTGTCAAAAGGCTGGCCTTCCGAGATACCCGCCTCGGCCAGCGCCTTTTTAAGCACGTCGTTGTCGAATTCCTTGGTTCCCACGAAGCTCACATCGGCCACCGTGGGCCGCTCTTCAACAATGACGACCAGAACGTCGCCGTTGACTTCAAGCCGCACGTCCTTGAACAGGCCAAGCCCAAACAGGGCGCGAATCGCCGTCGAACCCTTTTCGTCGTTATAGGTTTCACCAACACGAAAGGGAAGCGACGCGAAAATGGTTCCAGGCTCAACGCGCTGCAAACCCTCAACCCGGATGTCACGAACCGTGAAGGGATCAACGGCCCAGGCACTATGGGCTGCCAACAAGCCGGCAACCACAGCGCAAACCGCACGAGTTTTGAATCGAATGAAATGTTTCTGCATGAAATGTAGGGAATTAGCCCAAAAGCCGGCTGACATCATTAAACAGGGCAACGCACATCATGCCCAGCAGGATTGCAACGCCACCGCGCTGCAACCGGTCCATCCAGGCGTCGGAAACGCTCCGGCCGGTGATCCATTCCCAAAGATAATACATCAGGTGCCCACCGTCCAGAACCGGCAACGGAAGTAAATTCAACACGCCAAGGCTGACGCTTATCAGTGCAAGAAACAACAGGTAGGCAGTCCATCCCAGGCTGGCCGACTTTCCGGCGTATTCAGCGATCGTCAGCGGACCGCTCAGATTTTTGACCGATACTTCTCCAATCAACATCCGCCCGATCATCTTGATCGTCAGGAGCGAGACCTCCGAGGTATGAACAACGCCTTGCCACAAGCCCTCCAGTGGCCCGTAACGCACCATGACGAACTCGGGCGGCGCACCCACATAGGCGCCGATTCGAGCCACCGCAACTTCGCCTTCCTGCTTGAGCTGCGGTGTGACCTGCAGCAGCAGCGGCTGGCCCGCACGCAGGACTTGCCAGCGCTGCGGCGAGAGAGCGGCCAGCTTCCCGCCGGAAAACCCTGCGCCGGTTCCCCCCGAAGCCCGAATCACTTCGCGCAACTGCTGCCCATCCACAATCGCGGTATTGCCGACACGCTGGACCACGTCGCCCGCATGCAAGCCGGATCGCTCGGCCGCACCGCCCGCCATGACCTCACCCATCACAGGCCGGGTCCAGGGTCCGGAAATGCCGATTTTCCTGAAAAGCTGGGTATCCGCTTCAGGTGAATCCAGCCGGCTTAACGGCAACAGCACCTGCCTTGCAGAACCTTCGGAGTCGCCAGCCAGCAGTAACGTCAGATCGCGGCCATCGAGAGCGCCCTGTGTGAGCCGCCAGCGAAGATCCTCAAAAGAATGCACTGGCTGCAGTTCCTCGCCATCAAACGCAGCCTTCAGGACGGTTTCGTGGCCATGCAAACCTGCCTGCTCGGCCAGAGATCCAGCCACCGGGCTGGCCAGAACTGCCTTGGGCTCCTGCATGCCGCTCCAGTTGACAACCGCGTAGAGCAACACAGCCAGGAGCAGATTGGCCACCGGACCGGCAGCGACGACAGCCGCCCGGGCCTTCAGGGGCTGCGTGTTGAAGGCCAGATGACGTTCAGTCGCATCGACCGGCGCCTCGCGTTCGTCGAGCATCCGGACGTAGCCGCCCAGCGGCAGCATGCCAATGGAAAACTCCGTGGGCTTGTTCTTGAGCCGCCATGTAAAGATCGGTTTGCCAAAGCCGATCGAGAACTTCAGCACCTTGATGCCGCAGGCCACGGCGACCCGGTAATGTCCATATTCATGCACGGCGATCAGAAGAGCCAGTGCGGCCAGAAAAGCAGGCAGTGTCAGCATCTCAAGTCTCCAGACGTTTCGCGATTTCACCGGCGACCAGGCGCGCCCGCGCATCGAGCGCCAGCAGTTCTTCAATGTCGCCTGCGTCAGAGACCGCCACCGCATCCAAAGTTGCATGATTGACCTGGTAAATCTGGTCGAACCTGATTCGCTTGTCGAGAAACGCAGCCACCGCGACTTCATTGGCCGCATTGAGCACCGCCGGGCTGCCGGCCGGCCCATCAAGCGCGTCCCATGCCATCCTCAGTCCTGGAAACCGCGCAAGATCAGGCGCTTCGAAGGTCAGGCTGGCCAATGATCTGAAGTCGAGTGCGCTGGCGCCCGATGCCACCCGGTCCGGCCAGGCCAGCCCGTAGGCAATTGGCACCCGCATGTCCGGCGTGCCGAGTTGCGCCACCACCGACGCATCACGGTACTGCACCATTGAATGGATGATGCTTTGCGGGTGAATCACCACCTCAATTTGCCGTGGAGTCAGGCCAAACAGATGCCTGGCTTCGATCACTTCCAGCGCCTTGTTCATCATGGTCGCCGAATCAACCGAAATCTTGCGGCCCATGGACCAATTGGGATGCGCGCAGGCCTCGTCGGGCGTCACCTGCCGCAGACTGCCCGGATCCCGGGTGCGAAACGGTCCGCCCGAGGCAGTCAGGATGATTTTTTCAACACGCTGCGGCCAGGTGGCCGGATCGTCCGGCAAGGACTGGAAAATAGCCGAGTGCTCGCTGTCGATGGGCAGCAGTTGCGCACCACCTTCGCGCACCGCCCGCATGAACACGCTGCCCCCTACCACCAGCGCTTCCTTGTTGGCCAGCAGCAGGCGCTTGCCCGCTCTTGCCGCCGCCATGCACGCCGTCAGGCCCGCGGCACCCACGATGGCTGCCATCACGGTATCCACCAGCTCGTGGGAAGCTATCATTTCAAGAGCGTCCTGCGCCCATAGCACCTGAACGGAAAGCCTGTTTTCCTTGATTTTCCGGGCCAGAAGACGGGCCTGCGGCTCACTGACCATCACGGCATACCTTGGCTTGAACTGCATGCACTGCGCCAGCATGAGGTCGGTCTGGGTCGCCGCGCTGAGCGCGAAAACCTCAAAGCGTTCAGGATGACGCGAAATCACATCGAGCGTGTTCGCGCCGACCGACCCGGTAGAGCCTAAAACCGTCACCAACTGCTTTCTGAAGGACATACTGAAAACCCTAAAAAGTAGCCAGCATCATGGCCAGCGGCAAAGTGGGAAGCAGTGCATCCACCCGGTCGAGCACACCGCCGTGCCCAGGCAGCAAGCCACTGGAATCCTTCACGCCGGCGCTGCGTTTGACCAGCGATTCAACCAGGTCGCCCACCACGCTCATAGCCGCCAGAAAGACGACAGCCAGCAGCATCACCGCGATGCCATGGCGCTCGGCCAGACGGCTGTAAAGTGTTTCGCCACCCAGAAAAACCCAGGCCAGCGCCAGCGCCACCACGCCCGCCATGCCGCCCCACACCCCCTCCCAGCTCTTGCCCGGGCTGATGGAAGGCGCAAGCTTGCCTTTGCTGAAACGTCCACCAAATGTGCGCCCGGCAAAATAGGCAAAAATGTCGGCCACCCAAACCAGCAACAGCACCGACATCAAAAAACTGATGCCAATCATGCGGGCCTGGGCAACAGCCAGCCAGACCAGCCACAGCGCAACCAGACCACCGGTCAAGCGAAGCATCTTCGGAATGCGCTGCCAGCCGTCCACGCCATTGCGCAGCAGCCAGCTGCCCGTCAGCACCCAAGCTGCGGCCGCGGCGACCCACAGCACAAACAGCGGCCTTTCAAGCAATCCGCCATACCACGACAGCCCACACGCCATCACGCAGATAGCGGCCAGTGCAAACGAGCCGCGTTGTTCAAGATCATTGAGCCGGCCCC
>JAHFQQ010000061.1:0-5262 GCA_023259235.1 Polaromonas sp.
AATACCCGCGCCGATGCGCTGGCGCGCAAGCAGGCCGAGAGCAACGGTGTTGATATTCGTTACTACAACATCATTTATGACGCCGTGGACGAACTCAAGGCCGCCATGTCCGGCATGCTCACGCCCGACAAGAAGGAAGAAGTCATTGGAACCGCCGAAATTCGCCAGGTGTTCAAGGTCAGCAAAATCGGCTCGATTGCCGGTTGCATGGTTACCTCGGGCGTGGTGCGTCGCACCGCGCGGCTGCGTCTGCTGCGCCAGAACGTGGTGATCTTTACCGGTGAACTCGACTCGCTCAAGCGTTTCAAGGACGACGCCAGGGAAGTCAAGGAAGGTTTTGAGTGCGGCTTGAACATCAAGAACTACAACGACATCGAAGTTGCCGATGTGCTGGAGTTCTTCGAGATCAAAGAGGTTGCGCGAACGCTCTGAAACGGCCCGCCGTTCAGAGCCTTCATCTAGTTTGCCAGCGCATGCGTAAAAAGTCATCCACTCCCAATCGCGGTTTCCGTGTTGCCGATCAGATCCAGCGTGATCTGACGGAACTGATCGCGCGCGAGTTGAAAGACCCGCGAGTGGGCATGGTGACGATTCAGGCGGTGGAAGTCACGCCCGACTATGCGCATGCGAAGATATTTTTCAGCGTGCTGGTCGGCGACCCGAAGGAGTGCGAAGTCGCGCTGAATCAGGCCGCCGGTTTCCTGCGCAACGGACTGTTCAAGCGTCTGATGATTCACACCGTGCCGACGCTGCACTTCGTGTTCGACCGCACCGTCGAACACGCGGCAGACCTGAACGCCCTGATCGCCAAGGCGGTTTCTTCGCGCGCCCAGGACGACTGAAGCGTAGCGTTCCCCTCCGGCAGGCTCAGGGTGAACGGTATACCTACCGCGCACGGCAAGGCCGTTCGCGTTGAGCCTGTCGAAACCCTTATGACGCAAGCATCCTCTCACCGCGAAAAAATTCAGCGACGTCCCGTTCACGGCGTGCTGCTGCTCGACAAGCCGCTGGGCCTGTCGAGCAATCAGGCGCTGCAAAAGGTCAAATGGCTGCTGCGCGCCGACAAGGCCGGCCATACCGGCACGCTCGATCCGCTGGCTACCGGCGTGCTGCCGCTGTGCTTTGGCGCGGCGACCAAATTCAGCCAGATCCAGCTCGATGCCAACAAAACCTACGAGGCGACACTGCTGCTGGGCCAGAAAACCACCACTGGCGACGCCGAGGGCGAAGTGGTAGAGACGCGGCCAGTGCCCGCGATCACACCCGATCTGCTGGCGACCATGACGCAGCGCTTTACCGGAGCGCAAACGCAAGTGCCGCCCATGTACTCGGCGCTCAAGAAGGACGGCAAGGCGCTGTACGACTACGCGCGCAAGGGACAAGTCGTGGAGCGGGACCCGCGCCCCATCACTATTTACAAGCTTAATATGGCTCTGGCCCACGGCGAACCGGCACAGGTAGCTATTAAAATAATAGTTAACTGCAGCAAGGGAACCTATATCCGTACGCTTGGCGAGGACATCGGAGAGGCGCTCGGTTGCGGCGCGCACCTGGGGGCGCTGCGGCGGCTGGAGAGCGGTGGTTTTACCGTAGCGCAGTGTGTGGGTTTGCCCGCGCTGGAGGCCATGACCGAGGCACAACGTGAAGCCTGCCTGCTGCCGGTGCAGTCGCTGGTGGCGGCGTTCCCGGCAGTCACACTGGACACCGACAACGCCGGACGCTTTTTGAGCGGTTTGCGCCGCCGCGGCGAGCCGGGCCAGTGGGGCGTTGACGCGCCGCTGGTGCAGGTCTACGGCCCTTCGACAGGCTCAGGACAGGCCACCGAGCCTCCTGCCTTTCTGGGCTCGGCACACGTGGCGGCTGATGAACTGATTCCCGAGCGTTTGCTCAGCCCGATTGAAATTCAGAATATCCTGCAGGCCGCGCAAAGCTCCGCACAACGTTCGACCGGCCCGATTGCGCATTAACCGTTTAGCCATTTTCAAGTTTCCAAGTTTTCAGTTTCCAGAAAGTCAACCATGAGTCACAAACAAATTCGCAACATCGCCATCATCGCCCACGTCGACCATGGCAAGACCACCATGGTCGACCAATTGCTGCGCCAGTCCGGCACCTTTGCCCAGCACGAGAAGGTTGTCGACACCGTGATGGACAACAACGCCATCGAAAAAGAGCGCGGCATCACGATTCTGGCCAAGAACTGCGCCGTGACCTGGCAAGGCACGCACATCAACATTGTCGATACCCCCGGTCACGCCGACTTCGGCGGAGAAGTGGAGCGTGCGCTGTCCATGGTCGACGGTGTGGTGCTGCTGATCGACGCGCAGGAAGGCCCGATGCCCCAGACCCGCTTTGTGACCAAGAAGGCGTTGGCCCTGGGCCTGAAGCCCATTCTGGTGGTGAACAAGGTGGACAAGCCCGGTGCGCGCCCTGACTGGGTGGTCAACGCCGCGTTTGATTTGTTCGACAAGCTTGGCGCCACGGATGAACAGCTCGATTTCCCCGTGGTCTACGCCTCGGGCATCAACGGCTGGTCGTCAATGGAAGAGGGCGCGCAGGGCGAGCAGTGGGGCCCCGACATGTCGGCCCTTTTCAACACCATCCTTCAACATGTGCCTCATCAACAGGGTGACCCTGCCGCGCCACTGCAACTGCAAATTTCCGCGCTCGACTTTTCGACCTTTGTGGGCCGGATCGGTGTTGGCCGCATCAGCCAGGGCACGATCAGGCCCATGATGGACGTGGTGGTGATGGAGGGCCCTGAAGGCAAGGCTGTCAAAGGCCGTGTCAACCAGGTGCTGACTTTTCAGGGCCTGGAACGGGTGCAAACCGACGAAGCAGGTCCAGGCGAGATCGTGCTGATCAACGGCCTTGCCGACATCGGCATTGGCGTGACCATCACCGACCCCGCCACTCCGGCGCCGCTGCCCGTGCTCAAGGTCGATGAGCCAACCCTGACCATGAATTTTTGTGTCAACACCAGCCCGCTGGCTGGACGTGAGGGCAAGTACGTCACCAGCCGCCAGATTTGGGACCGCCTGCAAAGGGAACTGCAACACAACGTGGCCCTGCGCGTCAAGGAAACCGATGAAGAAGGCATCTTTGAAGTCATGGGCCGCGGCGAGTTGCACCTGACCATTTTGCTGGAAAACATGCGCCGTGAAGGCTATGAACTGGCGGTGTCCAAGCCGCGCGTCGTGTTCAAGGAGATGAATGGCGTGCGCCACGAGCCGATCGAACTGGTGACCGTTGACCTTGAAGAACAGCACCAGGGCGGCGTCATGCAGGCGCTCGGCGAGCGCAGGGGTGACCTGATCAACATGGAGCCCGATGGCCGCGGCCGCGTGCGCCTGGAGTACCGCATCCCGGCGCGTGGCCTGATCGGCTTTACCAATGAATTCCTGAACCTGACACGCGGCACCGGGCTGATCTCCAACATTTTCGACAGCTACGAGCCGCACAAGGGTGACATTGGCGGGCGCAAGAACGGCGTGCTGATTTCCATGGACGCGGGTGAAATCTTCTCCTATGCGCTTGGCAAGCTTGAAGACCGCGGCCGCATGTTCCTCAGGCCCAACGACCCGGTGTACGAAGGCATGATTGTCGGTATCCACAACCGTGACAACGATCTGGTGGTCAACGCCACGCGCACCAAACAGCTGACCAACTTCCGCGTCAGCGGCAAGGAAGACGCGATCAAGATGACCCCGCCGATCGAATTGACGCTCGAATACGGCGTGGAATTTATCGAGGAAGACGAGTTGGTCGAAATCACGCCCAAGTCGATCCGCCTGCGCAAGCGTCACCTGACCGAGAGCGAGCGCAAGCGGGCTGGCCGCTAAAAACCTCAAGAGCGGCACTGACATCTTGCCGGGGCCATTTTTTTTTGTTGATACCGATGAAACTGACGCATAGCCGCACCGTGTTCCTGATGATCCTGGTCACGCTGATGTGGTCGATCGCTGGCTTGGTGACGCGCCATCTTGAATCGGCCAGAAGCTTTGAGGTGACCTTCTGGCGCAGCTTTTTCACGCTGCTGTCGCTGATGATCCTCCTTCCGCTGTTCCAGGGGCGCGCCGTTTTTTCGAGGATTCGCCATGCCGGCCGGTTCCTGTGGCTGTCGGGGATCTGCTGGAGCATCATGTTCACCGCCTTCATGGTGGCGCTGACGATGACCAGCGTTGCCAATGTGCTGGTGACCATGGCGGTCGGGCCGCTCATGACTGCCCTCGTGGCACGGGTGTTCATCGGGCACCGCATAGTGCCCCGGACCTGGGCGGCGATTGCCGTGGCGGGCGTGGGCATTGCCTGGATGCAGGGCAGCCAGGTCAGCCTGGGCGCCAATGCCGGGCAGCTTGCCGGTACGCTGGTGGCCCTGCTGGTGCCGATGGCTGCGGCCGTGAACTGGACCGTCGTACAGCGCAGCCAGGCGCAGGGCGAGAAAATCGATCTGATTCCGGCCGTGCTGGTGGGCGCCGCAATTTCCACGTTGCTCACGCTGCCGCTGGCTTTTCCGTTCGTCGCGACCCCGCATGATATCGGCTTGCTGGCTCTGCTGGGCCTGGTGCAGTTGGCGATTCCGTGCGTGCTCTCGGTCGTTTGTGCCCGCGTTCTGAAAGCGCCCGAGATGGCCTTGCTGGGGCTGCTGGAGATTGTTTTCGGCATTCTGCTGGCCTGGGTGGGCGCGGGCGAGGTGCCGGCCGCCGCTGTGCTGACCGGCGGCATGCTGGTCATCGGTGCGCTGGTGGCCAATGAATTGATGGCATGGAGACAGCGGGCATGAACCAGCCAACGCGGCTCGCGGGTCAGGGCGACATCCTCACCGAGGTGCACGGGCAGGTGGGATTCATCACGCTGAACCGGCCCAAGGCGCTCAACGCGTTGTCGCTTTCGATGGTGCGTGAATTGCTGGCGACCCTGCAGAGTTGGTGCGATAACCCGGCGTTGCAGGCTGTGGCGATTCGCGGCACCAACAAGGTAGGTCGCCCGGGCAGCCCGGAAAGTCTTTTTGGCGGTTTTTGCGCTGGCGGTGATATTCGCTTTTTTCATCGGGCCGCACTGGCTGCGGATCCGGCGCTGGACGACTTCTTCACTGCCGAATACACCCTCAACCACCTGATTCACAGCTACCCCAAACCCTTGATTGTATTCATGGACGGCATTGTGATGGGTGGCGGCATGGGTATTGGCCAGGGTGCCAGCGTTCGCATCGTGACCGAACAGACCAGGATGGCCATGCCGGAAACCAATATCGGGCTGTTT
>JAHFQQ010000061.1:5272-13969 GCA_023259235.1 Polaromonas sp.
GTCGGTGGCGGCTACTTTCTTAGCCGATGCCCAGGCCGTGTTGGCGAGTACCTGGCACTGACCGGCGACGTCATCGGCGCTGACGATGCAGTGGCCTTTGGCCTTGCCGATGTGAACATCGAGGCGGCACGCCTGCCCGCGTTGTGGGAAGCACTGGCTGCGCAAAGCTTTTCCGGCACCGCGGAAGCAAATGCCTGGATAGCTACCAATTTAATAGCTGACTATGAACGTCCGGTGTGGGCTGGAAGCCAATTTGATAAATATTTTTCATTGCTTCGGGTCAAACACATGGTCGATGCGCTGGAAGCCTCGCCGGATGCGTGGGCACAAAAGACAGCCGCCACCCTGCGCAAGCGTTCGCCCTTGATGCTGCATGTCACGCTTGAGCAGATTCGCCGCGCCAGAACCATGGGCCTGGCCGATGAACTGCGCATGGAACGCGGCATGATGCATCACTGCTTTCATGGGCGGCCCGGCGCAAGCAGCGAGGCGGTTGAAGGCATACGCGCACTGGCCATCGACAAGGACTTTCACCCGCGCTGGCAACCGGCGCGCATCGAAGACGTCAAGCCGGCGATGGTGGCCGCATTCTTTGAAAGCCCCTGGCCCGCCGATGCGCATCCGCTGCGAGCGCTTTAGTACGCCAGCCGCACGGCCTATCTGTTTTTCGACTTCATCGCGCGTTCCACCTCGCGCTTGCCTTCGCGGTCCTTGATGGTGTTGCGCTTGTCATGCTCGCCCTTGCCCTTGGCCAGACCGATCTCGCATTTGACCTTGCCCGCCTTCCAGTGCATGTTCAGCGGCACCAGCGTGAAGCCCTTTTGCTCGATCTTGCCGATCAGGCGGCGAATCTCGTCCTTGTGCATCAGCAGCTTTTTTGTACGCACGGAATCCGGGCGCACATGCGTCGAGGCAGTGCCCAGCGGACTGATCAGGCAACCGATGAGGAAGAGTTCGCCGTTGCGGATCACCACATAGCCGTCAGTGAGCTGCACCTTGCCTTCGCGCACCGATTTCACTTCCCAGCCTTCAAGCACCATGCCGGCCTCAAAGCGTTCTTCGATGTGGTAGTTGAAAGTGGCCTTCTTGTTGTCGGCGATGCGCACGGCCGCCGCCGCGGCTTTTGCAGAAATTTTTCCCGATGATGCTACGGCTGATTTTTTCGGAGGGGATGCTTCTTTGGTGGCCATGGCTAGGAGGTAAGGGCTGCAGCGGCTAATACAATTGGCCGAATCAATGATTGTATGAAAACCGTTCACAAGTCCGTTCTTATCTGGTACAGCGCCGCGGAAATGTTCACGCTGGTCACCGATGTGGCCAGCTACCCGCAATTTCTTCCATGGTGCACCCAGACCTCCGTCCGTGAAGAAACCGATCTGGGCATGACGGCCCAGATCGGCATGTCCATCGCTGGTCTGACGCAGAGTTTCACCACGCGCAACGTCCACGAAAAAGACCGTCGGGTCAGCCTCAAGCTGGTTGATGGACCGTTTTCGACACTTGATGGCGACTGGTATTTTTACCCCGTGGGCGATGGCACCCAGCGTGCCTGCAAGATCGAGTTCTCCCTGGGTTATGACTTCGCCAATGCGGCGCTGGCGACGCTGGTCGGGCCGGTGTTTGATAAAATTGCCGGCAATCTGGTTGATGCCTTTGTCAGGCGGGCATCCCAAGTTTATGGTGAGGCATGAAGATGCGCGACCTCATGAAGATATCGCTTGTCTATTCTCCTGCGCCCCGACGCGTCCGCGAATGGGCGATGGAGCTTGCAGCGGGCAGTACGGTCGCGCAGGCACTTTCGGCGTGTGCTGTGCTTGAAGAATTTCCGGAATTGCAGATTGCCAGCCTGACGGCGGGAATATGGGGCCAGAAAACCCGTTTGACGCACATGCTGCGCGACTTGGACCGGGTGGAAATCTACCGTGGCTTGCGGGTGGACCCCAAAGTTGCCCGGCGCGAGCGGTTTGACAGCCAGGGCGTGAAAACAGCCGGTTTATTTGCGAAAAGCCGCGCTGGCGCCAAAGCCGGGTACTGAGGTGGCACCGCTTGCCTGCGCCTGGGCTTATTTGCAGTCGCTGTCTGCGATAGCCTGAATGCGTTTGACCTCTGCCGCACGGGCAGCGTCATCCATGAATTCACGCTCGCCCTTGGCGTTAATGACGGAAATCCGGACACCTGACTGAAAGCTGGCCAGTCCCTTTTTTGCGCGGTCACAGTTGTCGGCTCTGGCTTTTGCCTGTTTTTCTTCCTCCACTCTCCGTTTGGCGGCCTCTTCCTCTTCTGCTTGCTTCTTCTTCGCTTCAAGTTGCGGGTCCTTGCCCGACAGTGCTGGAGCACTGGCTTTTGGCAACGCAATGACGGCTGCCTTGGCGGGTGAATCGGCGGCGGTTTCCCCGACCGGTGCAATCGGCAACTGATTGGTTTTGCCAGGGTGCCTGAGAATATTTTTTTCCTGGATGTCGGCGGGAGGCGCCCGGTCGCTAAAGACTTTGCGGCCATCCTTGTCAATCCATTGCCACTGCCCCATCGCGGCAAGGGCAAACAGCCCTCCGGCAAGGGCCAAAACAAGGGTTCTTGAAGCGTGTTTGAAGTCCATTGCGCCAGTGTACCGCTGCGCCCTGTTGTTTTCCCACGGGGCTGCCAGCAAAACTTCTTTTTCGGATTCTGGGAACAACTCCTGCGAGTGGGCGCATCAACAGTGAGCGCAGAGGGCAAGGTTACAATCGCGTATTTGGAGCTTTCCCTATGCGCCTACTCGGCAAAGCGCTCACCTTCGACGATGTATTGTTGGTGCCAGCGTTCTCCCAGGTCCTGCCCAAGGACGCCTCGCTTTCCACCCGGTTTTCCCGAAATATTTACTTGAACCTGCCGCTTGTATCGGCTGCCATGGACACCGTGACCGAAGGCCGGCTGGCCATTGCCATTGCCCAGGAAGGCGGCATCGGCATCATTCATAAAAACCTCACGCCGCAGCAGCAGGCAGCTCAGGTGGCCAAGGTCAAGCGCTACGAGTCAGGCGTGGTCCGCGATCCAGTGGTGATCACGCCCGGGCACACCGTGCTGCAGATTCTGGAGCTGTCCGAGCAACTCGGCATCTCCGGTTTTCCGGTGTGTGACGGCGGCAAGGTGGTAGGCATCGTGACCAGTCGCGACCTGCGCTTTGAGACGCGTTACGACGTCAGGGCCCACCAGATCATGACGCCGCGCGAAAAACTGATCACGGTCAAGGAGGGCACTTCCGCCGCCGAAGCCAAGGCCCTGCTCAACAAATACAAGCTCGAACGCCTGCTGGTGGTCAACGACGACTTTGAACTCAAAGGCCTGATCACGGTCAAGGACATTACCAAGCAAACCAATTTCCCCAATGCCGCGCGCGACGCCTCGGGCCGCCTGCGCGTGGGCGCTGCGGTCGGCGTTGGCGAAGGGACGGAAGAGCGCGTCGAAGCACTGGTCCGGGCCGGCGTGGATGCCATCGTGGTCGACACGGCCCACGGCCACAGCCATGGCGTCATTGAGCGCGTGCGCTGGGTCAAGAAGAATTATCCGCAGATCGACGTGATCGGCGGCAATATCGCCACCGGCGCCGCCGCCCTGGCGCTGGTGGAGGCCGGGGCCGACGCGGTAAAAGTCGGCATTGGCCCAGGCAGCATATGTACCACCCGCATCGTCGCCGGCGTAGGGGTGCCGCAGATCATGGCGATTGACAGCGTCGCAATGGCCCTGCGTGGCAGCGGCGTCCCGCTGATTGCCGACGGTGGTGTTCGTTACAGCGGCGACATTGCCAAGGCCATCGCCGCTGGCGCCAGCAGCGTGATGATGGGCGGGATGTTTGCCGGGACCGAAGAGGCGCCCGGCGAAGTCATCCTGTACCAGGGCCGCAGCTACAAGAGCTACCGCGGCATGGGCAGCATCGGCGCCATGCAGCAGGGCAGCGCCGATCGCTATTTCCAGGAGTCGAGCACCGGCAACCCCAACGCCGACAAGCTGGTGCCCGAGGGCATCGAGGGCCGCGTGCCCTACAAGGGCTCGATGATCACCATCATTTACCAGATGGCCGGCGGCTTGCGCGCCAGCATGGGCTACTGCGGCTGCGCAACGATAGAAGATATGCAGAGCAAGGCCGAGTTTGTTGAAATCACGAGCGCAGGCATCCGCGAAAGTCATGTCCATGACGTGCAGATCACGAAGGAAGCGCCGAACTACAGGGCTGATTAAATGGTGCCCCCACGTTCGCTCACTTCGTGTAGCTCTCTGCCCCCCGCGGGGGCTGGCCTTGCTTGGGGCGGCCCGGCGCGGCGGCCTTTGGCCCCCACACTTGTCGTTGCGCGTACTGCGCTGCCCCCCAAGGGGCTAATTTTCCTAGGGGCGGCCCGTCAGAAAATTGTCTTCAAACTTTCGACGGTCCGAGGCGATTGATCAAATCAAATGCAGCACCACAAAATCCTCATCCTCGATTTCGGTTCCCAGGTCACGCAACTGATTGCCCGTCGTGTCCGTGAAGCGCATGTGTTCTGCGAAGTTCACCCTTGCGATGTGACGGATGACTGGGTGCGTGACTATGCCAGGGATGGTAATCTGAAAGGTGTGATTCTTTCCGGCAGCCACGCCAGCCTGTGGGAAGATGAAACGCTTCGGGTGCCGCAAGCGGTGTTTGGGCTGGGTATTCCCGTGCTGGGCATCTGCTATGGCATGTACGCGATTGCCGCCGCACTCGGTGGCAAGGTCGAAGGCGGACACAAGCGCGAATTCGGGCATGCTGACGTCCGCGCGCGCGGCCACACGAAACTGCTTGACGGCATTGAGGACTACGTCACGCCCGAAGGCCACGGCATGCTGCATGTCTGGATGAGCCACGGCGACAACGTGACCGAAATGCCGCCCGGCTTCAAGCTCATGGCTTCGACCGAATCCTGCCCGATTGCCGGCATGGCCGACGAGGCGCGCCACTACTATGCGGTGCAGTTTCACCCCGAAGTCACGCACACCACGCAGGGCAAGGCGATGCTGGAGCGTTTTGTCCTTGGCATCTGCGGAGCGCGCGCTGATTGGGTCATGGGCGACTATGTGTCCGAGGCGGTTGAAAAGATCCGCCAGCAGGTGGGCGACGAGGAAGTCATTCTCGGGCTGTCCGGCGGCGTGGATTCATCGGTTGCGGCAGCACTGATTCACCGCGCCATTGGCGCGCAACTCACTTGCGTGTTTGTCGATCATGGCCTGCTGCGCCTGAACGAAGGCGACAGGGTGATGGACATGTTTGTGGGCAAACTGCATGCCAGGGTCATTCGTGTCGATGCCGCCGACCAGTTCCTGGGCCACCTCGCCGGGGTGAGCGACCCGGAGGCCAAGCGCAAGATCATTGGCCGCGAGTTTGTCGAGGTGTTCAAGGCCGAAGCCGCGCGGCTCAAGGCCGGACCGGATGGCGCTTACAAGGGCGCCAGATGGCTGGCCCAGGGCACCATTTACCCCGACGTAATTGAGTCGGGCGGCGCCAAAAGCAAGAAGGCGGTGTCGATAAAAAGCCATCACAATGTGGGCGGCCTGCCCGAGCAGCTCGGGCTCAAGCTGCTGGAACCCCTGCATGAACTTTTCAAGGATGAAGTGCGCGAGCTGGGCGTGGCGCTGGGCTTGCCGCACGAGATGGTTTATCGCCACCCCTTCCCGGGGCCTGGCTTGGGCGTTCGCATTCTGGGCGAAGTCAAACGCGAGTATGCCGACTTGCTGCGCCGGGCTGATGCGATCTTTATTGAAGAGTTGCACAATTTCAAGGACGCCGGCACCGGCAAAAACTGGTACGAGTTGACCAGCCAGGCGTTCACGGTGTTTCTGCCGGTAAAAAGCGTCGGGGTCATGGGCGATGGCCGCACCTACGAGTACGTGGTGGCGCTGCGCGCGGTGCAAACCAGCGATTTCATGACGGCCGACTGGGCCGAGCTGCCCTACGCGCTGCTCAAAAAAGTGTCAAGCCGCATCATCAACGAAGTGCGCGGCATCAATCGCGTCACCTACGACGTGAGCAGCAAGCCGCCGGCAACGATTGAGTGGGAGTGACGAGCCGCACCACGTAGCGCCGGAACCGGGTAAGCTCGGACAATGATTGAAATGTCATTTAACTGATACTTGTCCCATGCTGTCCGCTCCCGTTCCTGAAGCCGATATGGCGCGCCTGGCTGCGTTGCGGGCCGCCAATTGCGCCTACGCGCCGCGCGAAGAGCGCTTTGACAGGATTACCCGAACTGCCAGACGCCTGCTGCAAGTTCCGATGGCCCTGATTTCCATCGTTGAACAGGACGAGCAGTGGTTTCGATCCGTGCAGGGCGTTGAAGTGGCGCATACGCCGCGAGACATTTCCTTTTGTGGCCATTTGGTCGCCTTGAACCGGCCTTTTTGCGTTCCCGATACCTGGCAAGACCCTGATTTTTCGGATAACCCGCTGGTAACCGGCCCGCCGGGCATCCGCTCTTACCTTGGCTGGCCCCTTCAAATTGCAGTTGGCGTGACGGTCGGCGCGTTGTGCGTAATGGACACCATGCCGCGCACCTATGGTGCAGAAGACTTTGAGGCTCTCAGTGATCTGGCCGGCATGACCGAGACTGAGCTCAAGGTCAATGCCCCGAGTCTGCAAAACCGGCTGCTGATGCGCCTGAGCGCCATCCAGCGCAAGGCTGCGCTGGATCCGCTGACCGGTTGCTGGAATATCCGGGGGTTCCGGGAATTGCTGGCATTGGGGTACGACGAGGCTCGTGCAAATGGCGCTGACCTGGGAGTTTGCCACCTGCATGTGAACGATTTGCAAGCGGTAGCCGCCGCTGCCAATTATTCAAATGAGGACGCCGTCATACAGTTGCTCGCCCAGGTACTGCGCCAGCGGCTGCCACGGCAGGGGGCGATGGCGCGCCTCGGGCAGCAGGACTTCTGCGTGCTGGTGCCTTCAGTGTTGCCACGGATACTGGAGCAGGAGCTGGCCCGGTTGACTTCTCCCCGTGCCACCGTGGATCTGCCGGGCAGTGGCTTCAGGTTTGAAATTTCCCTGTCGGTGCGAGTGGCCTGGCTGGTCGAGCTGGGTCCGTCCGCGACCCTGGAAGCCTTGTGGGCCTTTGCGCTGACAGCGACCAGGGTTTAGAAGCTGCTGTTTTTGGTCTATGCTTCAGCCATGTATCTGCCACCCCAATTCAAAGGTGATCGCGCGCAGGCCGTCATATTAATCAAAGAGCATCCCTTTGCCAGCCTGATCAGCGTGGACGATTCAGGCCTTCCTTATGTGACCCATCTGCCGCTGCAGCTGGAACAAGAGGCGCAGGCAGGCCCGGAGCCGGCTCAGTTGGTGCTGTTGGGCCATGTCGCCAAAGCCAATGCGCATTGGCGCCATTTGCAGGCCAGGCCGCAGGCAGTGGTGACTTTTCTGGGGCCGCATGCCTATCTGTCGCCCAGGGTCTATCCCGATCTGGCGCGGGTTCCAAGCTGGAACTATCTGGCCGTGCATTGCACGGTGCATGCCAGCCTGATTGAAGCGGCGGCGGCGAAAGACCGGCTGCTGCATAGACTGATCGCCGAGCATGAGCCGCCTTATGCCGGGCAGTGGCGTGGGCTGGGTGAGGAATTCACCAGCAAGATGTTGGCAGGCATTGTCGGGTTTGAGCTGCGGGTGACCGACCTGCAGTGCAAGCTCAAAATCAACCAGCATCGCCCGGAGTCCTTCGCCGCAATGAGATCCCTCTATGCCGTTGGCACTGAAAATGAGCGCGCACTGGCTGCATGGATGGACCGGCTGGGAATGGACTCCTTACCTCAACCCAGCAAGGAGAATTGACATGCGAGCCCTGTTCAGCGTTGTGGGTCTGTTGCTGGTTCTGGCGATTGTCGGCGTGCTTGTCAAAAAGCAGTTGTCGTCAGCCCCCCTGATGCCGGCCGCTGCCGTCGGCTCGACGCCGCAGCAGCAAATCCAGCAAATCCAGCAGCAGTTCCGGCAGAACCTGGAAAGCGTGATGCAGCAGGCGCGCCCTGTGCCGGATGATAATTAATTAGTAAAAAGTATCACCAGCCCACATATGACGTGGGTAGTCAGCTATAAAAAGAGAAGCATTCATGGGTGATGCGGATTTCATGCAGGAGGCCCTGGAACAGGCTCGTAAGGCAGCGGCCGTGGGAGAGGTCCCGGTCGGCGCAGTGGTGGTGCGGCGCGGCCAGGTCATTGCCAGTGGCCGCAACGCGCCCATCGACTCGCACGACCCAACGGCCCACGCCGAGATCGCGGCCCTGCGCGCCGCGGCGCAGGTTGTGGGCAATTATCGGCTTGATGACTGCGAGCTGTTTGTCACGCTCGAGCCCTGTGCCATGTGCAGCGGCGCCATGCTGCAGGCCCGGCTCAGGCGCGTGGTGTATGGCGCGCCCGATCCCAAGACCGGCGCGGCTGGCTCGGTCATCAACCTGTTTGCGCAAGCGCCGCTGAACCATCAGACGGCGCTTCAGGGTGGCGTGCTGGCGGCGGAGTGCAGCGCGCTGCTGCAGAATTTTTTCCGTCTGCGGCGCACTGAGCAGCGCCATGCGAGCCAGATCAGCCATCCCCTGCGGGATGATGCGCTGCGCACACCTGACAACGCTTTCAACGGGCTGCCGGACTATCCCTGGATGCCCAACTACCTGAGCAACCTGCCTTAACTGGCCGGGCTGCGACTGCATTACCTTGACGAAGGCGGACCC
>JAHFQQ010000062.1 GCA_023259235.1 Polaromonas sp.
TGGATGGTCGAAACCTACCGCACCCAGTTTGCCCAGGAAATCAGTGCCAAAGGTGTTGACGGCCTGATCGCTTCGCTGGTGGAGCGCAACAAGGTGAACGCGAGCGACAAGAAGTCGTGAGCGGGAAATTTGCCGTGCTGACACTGCCCCCTGTTTTGACGCATCTCATGGCCGCGCAATTGGCCGGCGGGCTCAAGCAGGTGGTGTTGGCCGATCCAGGCGAGGTCGTCGTTGATGCCAGCGCCCTGCAGCAGTTCGATTCGTCCGCGCTGGCCGTGTTGCTGGAGTGCCGCCGCCTGGCGTTGGTTGCGGGCAAGTCCTTTTCGGTGCAGGGCGCACCCGAGCGGCTGCTGCGGCTGGCGGATCTTTATGGTGTGGAGGCGTTGATTTCTCCCGCCGCTGGTGCGTCCGCCTGAGGCTGGAATCCATCGATTTCACCCGCGGCCTTTTGCATCGTGCGGGGCTTTGTGCCGGGCAGGCGAGTCAAGGAATCGCCTGCCCATTAAAATAGCGGGTCAATGCCAGCGATCTCATTTCAGTCCGTCTCCAAAATCTACCCCTCCGAACGAAGTCAGGCGGACCCCGGGTTTCGGGCGCTCGATGGTGTGAGTTTTGATATTCAAGAGGGCGAATTTTTCGGCTTGCTGGGCCCCAACGGCGCGGGCAAAACCACGCTCATCAGCATTCTGGCGGGTCTCTCGCGGGCCAGCAGCGGCCGGGTCCTGGTGCAGGGCTGCGACGTGGTCGCTGATTACGCCAACGCCAGGCGCAAGCTTGGCGTAGTGCCGCAGGAACTGGTGTTTGATCCGTTTTTCACGGTGCGTGAGGCCTTGCGCATTCAGTCGGGTTATTTCGGTGTCAAGCACAACGACGCCTGGATTGACGAGTTGCTGGCCAGTCTCGGGTTGACCGACAAGGCCGACTCCAACATGCGCCAGCTCTCGGGCGGCATGAAGCGCCGGGTACTGGTGGCGCAGGCGCTGGTACACAAGCCGCAGGTCATCGTGCTCGACGAACCCACCGCCGGCGTCGATGTGGAATTGCGCCAGACTTTGTGGCAGTTCGTCGCCAGACTGAACAGACAGGGCAGCACCGTATTGCTGACCACGCACTACCTTGAAGAGGCCGAGGCGTTGTGCGGCCGGATCGCCATGCTCAAGCAGGGGCGGGTGGTGGCGCTGGCCCCTACTTCCGAGCTGCTCAGGAAGGCTTCATCAAATGTCTTGCGCTTCAAGATTGATAGCGAGCTGCCTGAAAATCTTGCGAGTCAGGCTCGAATTACCGGCAGAATTGTGCAGTTTTCCGCCCACAACGCGCGTGAAATCGAGCAGTACCTGGCAGCGGTCCGGGAAGCCGGGCTGGTGGCCGAGGACGTGGAAATCCGCAGGGCGGATCTGGAAGATGTATTCCTTGATGTGATGAATGAAAAAGTGCTGGACTGCGCCGTCGAAATGGACATTGCGGGCGTAACGCCATGACAGGCTGGCAAACCCTCTTTTACAAGGAAATCCTGCGCTTCTGGAAAGTCGGCTTCCAGACTGTAGGCGCGCCGATATTGACCGCTGTGCTTTACATGCTGATTTTTGGTCATGTGCTGCAAGGGCGGGTTCTGGTGTATGACAGGGTGAGTTACACGGCCTTCCTGGTGCCTGGCCTGGTGATGATGAGCGTGCTGCAAAACGCATTTGCCAACAGCTCTTCGTCGCTGATCCAGAGCAAGATCATGGGCAGCCTGGTATTCATATTGCTGACCCCGCTGTCCCACTGGCACTGGTTTCTTGCCTATGTGGGCTCATCGGTCGTGCGCGGCCTGATGGTGGGCTGCGGGGTGTTCGCGGTCACCGTATTGTTCGGTCAGCCCGGCTTTGTGGCACCGCTCTGGATCCTGGGGTTCGCCATTCTGGGTGCGACCATGATGGGCGCGCTGGGGGTGATTGCCGGCTTGTGGTCCGAAAAGTTTGACCAGATGGCCACTTTCCAGAACTTCATCATCATGCCCATGACCTTTTTGAGCGGTGTGTTTTACTCCATCCATTCGCTGCCGCCGATCTGGCAACAGATCAGCCGCCTGAATCCGTTTTTCTACATGATTGACGGTTTCCGCTACGGTTTTTTTGGCGTCAGCGATGCCTCGCCCTGGCTAAGCCTGGGGATCGTATTGGCGGCATTGCTCATCGTCAGCGCGGTTGCGGTCAATATGCTGCGTACCGGCTACAAAATCAGGCACTGATCAAGAGATAACCAACAGGACCATCATGACCCCAGAAAAGCTTCAAACCATTATTTCTTCCAATCTGCCCTGCGAACACATCGAACTGACTGGCGATGGCAGGCACTGGGATGTCACCATCGTCTCCAGCGCGTTTGAGGGCTTGCGCATGATCCAGCGCCACCAGCGCGTCTATGCCACGTTGGGTGGACGCATGCAAAACGACGAGGTGCATGCGTTGTCGATCAAGGCCTGTACCCCCGCCGAGTGGGCTGTCCTCACCGCGCAATAATCAGGTGCAATAGGCACGTACAAGCAAAACGCATGGACAAACTCCTCATCAGGGGCGGCAGGCCGCTGTCTGGCACGGTGGAAATTTCGGGCGCCAAGAACGCCGCGCTGCCGGAACTATGCGCGGCTTTGCTGACTGCGGACACCGTCACGCTGCAGAACGTGCCCGGCCTGCAGGATGTGGCAACCATGCTCACGCTGATCCGGAACATGGGGGCCGCCGCTGACCGCAGTGATGTGGCGCCTGGCACAGTCATCCTCAACACTGGCGGTTTGACCTCTCCCGAAGCGCCCTACGAACTGGTGAAAACCATGCGGGCCTCGGTGCTGGCGCTGGGGCCGCTGCTGGCGCGTTTCGGCGAAGCCACGGTCTCACTGCCCGGCGGCTGCGCCATCGGCTCGCGTCCGGTGGACCAGCATATCAAGGGCTTGCAGGCCATGGGCGCCGCGATCAACGTTGAACACGGCTACATGCTGGCCAAATTGCCGGCGGGCCGAAAGCGCTTGCAGGGCGCGACCATCACCACCGACATGGTCACCGTCACCGGAACCGAAAATTTCCTGATGGCGGCCAGCCTGGCCGAGGGCGAAACCATTCTGGAGAATGCTGCGCAGGAGCCCGAGATCGGCGACCTGGCCGAAATGCTCATCAAGATGGGCGCCCATATCGAAGGCCACGGCACCCGGCGCATCTGCATTCAGGGCGTGCCAAGCCTGCACGGTTGCACCCACAGGGTCGTGGCAGACCGGATCGAGGCGGGGACTTTCCTGTGCGCGGTTGCGGCTACCGGCGGCGACGTGGTGTTAAGGCATGGCCGCGCTGATCACCTTGAAGCACTCATCGAGAAGTTGCGCGAGGCCGGCGCCACGGTCACGGCGGGCGAGGGCTTTATACGCATCCAGGCCCAGGGCAGAATGAAGGCGCAGTCCTTCCGCACCACGGAGTACCCCGGGTTTCCCACCGACATGCAGGCCCAGTTCATGGCGCTCAACGCGATTGCGCAAGGGCCCAGCACCGTGACCGAGACGATTTTTGAAAACCGCTTCATGCACGTCAACGAAATGGTGCGCCTGGGCGCGAAAATCCAGATCGACGGCAAGATGGCGGTCATGGAAGGAGTTGAAAAACTCTCAAGTGCGACCGTCATGGCCACTGATCTGCGGGCTTCGGCCAGCCTGGTAATTGCCGGGCTGGTTGCCGAAGGTGAAACGCTGGTGGACCGCATTTACCACCTGGATCGTGGCTACGACCAGATGGAAGCCAAGCTGCGCGGCATTGGCGCTGATATCGAAAGAGTCCGGTGAGCCCCCACGCTTGTCCTGGTGGCTCGATCACGCGAAAGTTTCTGGAGTTGATCATTTGATTACCTTAGCCCTGTCCAAAGGCCGCATTTTCGACGACATATTGCCGCTGCTCAAATCGGCCGGCATCGAGGTGCTGGACGACCTGGAAACATCACGCAAGCTGATTCTGGACACCAACCAGAGCGATCTGCGCGTGGTGCTGGTGCGCGCCACCGACGTGCCGACCTATGTGCAATATGGCGGCGCCGATATCGGCGTGGTCGGCAAGGACACCTTGCTCGAATCGGGCAGCCAGGGTCTCTACCAGCCGCTGGACCTGCGGATCGCCAAGTGCCGCATCAGCGTGGCGGTGCGCCAGGGATTCGACTACGCCGCGGCCGTCAAGCAGGGCTCGCGCCTGAAGGTGGCGACGAAGTATGTCGCGATTGCCCGCGATTTTTTCGCCACCAAGGGCGTGCATGTCGATCTGATCAAGTTGTACGGCAGCATGGAACTTGCGCCGCTCACCGGGCTGGCTGACGCCATTGTCGATCTGGTCTCCACCGGAAACACGCTCAAGGCCAACCATCTGGTGGAAGTTGAGCGCATCATGGACATCAGCTCGCATCTGGTGGTGAACCAGGTCGCGCTCAAACTCAAGCGCGTGCCCATGCGCAAGCTTATTGATGCTTTTTCACGGGCTGTTACCCTCTGACCGATTTTTGAGGATGCTATGAACTTAATAGCTAAGCCAGCCCGTTTATCAAGCGCTGAAAGCACTTTTTATACTCAACTGAAGGCCAGGCTGCATTGGTCCAGCGAGGCCGATGCGGCGATCGAGCAGCGGGTGGCCGGCATTCTTGCCGATGTACGGCAGCGCGGCGATGCGGCGGTGCTGGAGTGTACCGCCCGATTTGACGGCTTGAACGTCGCGTCGATGAGCGCGCTCGAACTCACGCAGGCTGAATTGAAAGCCGCGTTTGACGCCATTCCCACCGCTCAGCGCGACGCCCTGCAAGCCGCGGCAAAGCGCGTGCGCAGCTACCACGAGGCGCAAAAAATTGCCAACGGCGAGAGCTGGAGCTATCGCGACGAAGAGGGAACGCTGCTGGGTCAAAAGGTCACGCCGCTCGACCGTGCCGGCATCTATGTGCCGGGTGGCAAAGCGGCTTATCCCTCATCGGTGCTGATGAACGCCATCCCCGCCCATGTCGCCGGCGTGGCTGAAATCATCATGGTGGTTCCCACACCCGGCGGCGAAAAAAACGCCCTGGTGCTGGCCGCCGCTTATGTGGCAGGCGTGAGCCGCGCCTTCACCATAGGCGGCGCGCAGGCTGTGGCCGCGCTGGCCTATGGCACTGCCACCGTTCCCGCCGTTGACAAGATCACCGGCCCCGGCAACGCCTATGTGGCCGCCGCCAAACGCCGCGTCTTTGGCACGGTGGGCATCGACATGATTGCGGGGCCGTCCGAAATCCTGATATTGGCCGATGGCAGCACCCCTGCCGATTGGGTGGCGATGGATTTGTTCAGCCAAGCCGAGCATGACGAGCTGGCGCAGAGCATTTTGCTGTGCCCCGATGCGGCTTACATTGACAAAGTGCAGGCCGCCATCAACCGGCTGCTGCCAGGCCTGCCGCGCGCTGCCATCATTGCCAAATCGCTCAATGGGCGTGGCGCCTTGATTCATACGCGCAGCATGGAAGAGGCCTGCGAAATCAGCAACCGCATCGCACCCGAGCACCTTGAAATTTCAAGCAGCGAGCCGCACCGCTGGGAGCCGCTGCTCAAACATGCCGGTGCAATTTTTCTGGGCGCCTACACCAGCGAGTCTTTGGGCGACTACTGCGCCGGCCCGAACCACGTGCTGCCGACCAGCGGCACCGCGCGCTTTTCCAGTCCGCTCGGGGTGTACGACTTTCAAAAGCGCAGCAGCATCATCGAAGTAAGCGAGCAGGGCGCGCAGACCCTGGGTCAAATTGCCTCGGTACTGGCGCATGGCGAAGGCCTGCAGGCGCATGCGCGGGCGGCTGAGATGCGGCTGCATACCGTGCCTGAAATGAGAGTGAACAAATGACCGCGCCTGATTCCGTGTTGGCCCCCAACCTCAGAAAACTGATTCGACAGGACATCCAGTCCATGCACGCCTACGCCATTCAGGACTCGGCCGGCATGGTCAAGCTCGATGCGATGGAAAACCCGCACCGGCTGCCCGCTGCCTTGCAAGCCCACCTCGGGCAGCGGTTGGGCGCACTGGCGCTGAACCGTTATCCCGATGGCCGCGTCAACGACTTGCGCCATGCGCTGGCCGGGTACGCCAGCATGCCAGAGGGCTTTGACATCATGCTCGGCAATGGCTCGGACGAACTGATCGGGCTGCTGGCCATGGCCTGCGATGTGGCCGGTGCTTCGATCCTTGCGCCGGAGCCCGGTTTTGTGATGTACGGCATGAGCGCCAGGTTGCAAGGCTTGACATTCATCGGCGTGCCCTTGACGGCCGACTTTGAGCTTGACGAGGCCGCGATGCTGGCCGCTATTGGCCGGCACCAGCCTTCCATCACTTACCTGGCCTACCCCAACAACCCCACGGCCAATCTGTGGGACGACGCAGCGCTCGAGAGCATCATCCACGCGGTGGGCCTGCAAGGCGGACTGGTGGTGATGGACGAGGCCTATCAGCCGTTTTCCAGCAAGAGCTATCTCGACCGCATCACCCGGCACCATCATGTGCTGCTGCTGCGCACCCTGAGCAAGTTCGGGCTGGCGGGGGTGCGCATCGGTTACCTGATGGGCCCGAAAGCGCTGATTGCCGAAATCGACAAGGTTCGGCCACCGTACAACATCAGCGTGCTCAACTACGAGTGCGCGCTGTTTGCGCTGGAACATAGTGAGGTGTTTGCCAGCCAGGCGCAGGAGCTGATCGCCCAGCGCGCGCTGCTGCTTGCCGCGCTGGGCGGCATGAAGGGCGTTAAAGCCTGGAAAAGCGATGCCAACATGATTCTTGTGCGCGTGCCGGATGCCGCCAAAACCTTCGAAGGAATGAGGCAGCGCAAGGTGCTGGTCAAAAACGTTTCTAAAATGCATCCATTGCTGACCGATTGTTTGCGCCTGACGGTCGGCACGGCCGAGGAAAACGTGCAAATGCTGGCGGCGCTTGAAAAATCCCTATGACCACCTCCACTCCTGCCCCGCTCACCGCTGCGCGCACCGCGCAAGTTACGCGCAATACGGCCGAGACCCGAATCACCGTCAAGCTCAACCTCGACGGCAGCGGTCAGTCCAGGCTGTCCACCGGTATCGGTTTTTTTGATCACATGCTTGACCAGATCGCCCGCCACGGCCTGATCGATCTGGAGATTCACGCCGAGGGTGACCTGCACATCGACGGCCACCACACAGTGGAAGACGTCGGCATCACGCTCGGGCAGGCGGTGGCCCAGGCCGTGGGTGACAAGAAAGGCTTGCGTCGTTACGGCCATGCGTATGTGCCGCTGGATGAGGCCTTGTCACGCGTGGTGATTGATTTTTCAGGCCGCCCCGGTCTGGACATGAATGTGCCTTTCAAGAGCGGCATGATCGGCACCTTTGACAGCCAGCTTGCCCATGAGTTTTTTCACGGCTTTGCCAACCATGCGTTTGTGACGCTGCACATTGACAATCTCAAGGGCGACAACGCCCATCATCAGGCCGAGACCGTGTTCAAGGCCTTTGCCCGCGCACTGCGCATGGCGCTGGAAATTGATCCGCGTTCCGCCGGGGTGATTCCCTCGACCAAGGGGTCTCTCTAGTTTTCATATATAAAATAGGTCTTTAGCCCGCGTAAGATATGTACAAGCAGCTATGAAAAAAGTGGCGGTAGTGGACTACGGCATGGGCAATCTGCGCTCCGTCACCCAGGCGGTGCTGCATGTGGCCGCCGACGCCGGGGTGGAAGTGGTGTGGGCGCGCACCGCCCAGGAGGTGATGGATGCCGAGCGCGTGGTCTTGCCCGGCCAAGGCGGCATGCGCGACTGCATGCGCGAGCTGCATGCGTCGGGCATGTTCGACGCCGTGCTGCACGCCAGCGTGCACAAGCCGCTGATGGGCGTGTGTGTCGGCATGCAAATGCTGCTGGACCACAGCGCAGAGCTTGACACCCCGTGCCTGGGACTGATTCCCGGCGAAGTGGTCAGGTTCGACCTGGCCGGGCAGGTGCAGCCCGACGGCAGCCGCTACAAGGTGCCGCAAATGGGCTGGAACCAGGTCTGGCGCAACAACCATGGCGGCCCCGCGCATCCGGTGTGGGGCGAGGTGCCGGACGGCAGCTACTTCTATTTTGTGCACAGCTACCATGCCAAACCGTCTGATGCGCGCCACAGTGTGGGCGAGACCGACTATGGACAGCGCTTTGCATCGGCGATTGCACGCGATAATATTTTCGCCACCCAGTTTCATCCCGAGAAAAGCGCCGAGCACGGTCTCTCCCTCTACCGCAACTTCCTTCGCTGGAATCCCTGATTTCCCCCACCCGTTCGGCCTGAGCACATTTTTTGCTTATTTCTCCGAGCCACTTCCACCACCATGCTTCTCATTCCTGCTATTGACCTCAAGGATGGCCACTGCGTTCGCCTCAAACAGGGCGACATGGACCAGTCCACCACATTCAGCGAAGACCCGGCCGCCATGGCGCGCAACTGGGTCGACAAGGGCGCGCGCCGCCTGCATCTGGTCGATTTGAACGGCGCGTTCGCGGGCAAGCCCAGAAACGAAGCGGCCATCAAGCGCATCCTCGCGGAAGTGGGCAGCGAGATTGATGTGCAGCTGGGCGGCGGCATCCGCGACCTCGACACCATTGAGCGCTACCTCGACGCCGGCCTGCGCTATGTCATCATCGGCACGGCAGCGGTGAAGAACCCGGGCTTTCTGCAGGACGCCTGCACCGCTTTTGGCGGCCATATCATCGTCGGCCTGGATGCGAAAGACGGCAGGGTCGCCACTGACGGCTGGAGCAAGCTGACCGGCCACGAAGTGGTCGATCTGGGCCGGAAATTCCAGGACTATGGCGTCGAGGCCATTGTCTATACCGACATTGGCCGCGACGGCATGCTCAGCGGCATCAACATCGAAGCAACCGTGCGGCTGGCGCAAGCCCTGACGATTCCCGTCATCGCCTCTGGGGGGCTGTCGAACATGGCCGACATCGAAGCGCTGTGCGCCGTGGAAGACGAAGGCATTGAAGGCGTCATCTGCGGCCGCTCGATTTACAGCGGCGATCTGGATTTCGAGGCGGCGCAGGCGCGGGCGGATGAACTCAATGGCTAGAAATATGGCCCCCACGCTTGCCGCTTTGCGTACTGCGCGAGGCCTTGCAAGCCGAAGCTCGCGAGACGTTTCGCGTCTGCCCGCCTGTCCAATTTTGCTCAAGCGGGCTTGGAGTGAGGAGTTTCATGCCATTACCCCTTGACTTGAAACACAGTTGCTCGGGGGGTGGCCATGCTTGGGGCGGCCCGGCGCGGCAGCTGCTGGCTACCGTGGTTATCACAGCCTGTGCGCTGCCCGGCGAAGGTTGACCCGCAATGCTTGCCAAACGCATCATCCCCTGCCTCGACGTGACCGGCGGTCGCGTTGTCAAAGGCGTCAATTTTGTCGAACTGCGTGATGCCGGCGATCCGGTTGAAATTGCCGCGCGCTACAACGAGCAGGGCGCTGACGAGCTGACTTTCCTGGACATCACGGCCACCAGCGACGGGCGGGACCTGATCCTGCCGATCATCGAAGCGGTCGCGTCGCAAGTGTTCATCCCATTGACGGTTGGCGGCGGCGTGCGCACGGTCGAAGACGTGCGCCGCCTGCTGAACGCCGGAGCCGACAAGACGAGTTTCAACTCGGCCGCGATCGCCAACCCCCAAGTCATCGACGATGCGTCGGCCAAATATGGCTCGCAGTGCATCGTCGTGGCGATCGATGCCAAACGCCGCAGCGAAGAAGATGCTAGGACCCGCGGCCCCGGCTGGGACGTGTATAGCCACGGCGGGCGCAAGAACACCGGCCTGGACGCCGTCGCCTGGGCTGCCGAGATGGCACGCCGCGGCGCCGGCGAGATCCTGCTCACCAGCATGGACCGCGACGGCACCAAGGCCGGCTTCGATTTGGCGCTGACCCGCGCCGTGAGCGATGCCGTCAGTGTGCCGGTGATTGCGTCGGGCGGCGTTGGCAACCTTGACCATCTGGCCGACGGCATCCAGGTCGGCCGGGCCGACGCGGTGCTGGCCGCCAGCATTTTCCACTACGGCGAATACACCGTGCAGCAAGCCAAGCAGCACATGGCCGGGCGTGGCATTCCGGTACGGCTGTAAATTTTTTCGTAACCACGCGGGTGGGAGTAGAAGCTTCCAACGCAAAGACGCAAAAGCGCAAAGAATGCAAAGGAAAATATTTTTGACGCCTTGGCGTACTTGGCGTCTTGGCGTCGGAAGCTGGTCTTCGTCGGTGAGCAATCGGGGACAATACAAGTCATGAACTGGTTAAGCGAAATTCGATGGGACGACCAGGGCCTGGTCCCGGTCATCGCGCAGGAAGCCACCAGCGGCGACGTGCTGATGTTTGCCTGGATGAACCGGGCGGCGCTGCAGCAAACCGCCGAGCTGGGTCAGGCGGTCTATTTCAGCCGCTCGCGCGGGCGTTTGTGGCACAAGGGCGAAGAGTCCGGCCACTGGCAGACCGTGCATGAAATCCGGCTCGACTGCGACAATGACGTGATTTTGCTCAAGGTGACGCAACTGGGCCATGAGCCGGGGATTGCCTGCCACACCGGTCGCCATAGCTGTTTTTTCCAGCTTTACAAAGATGGCCAATGGGTCGCCACCGAGCCGGTGTTGAAAGATCCCGGCAGCATCTATAAATAGTCAGCACTCAAGCCACCATGCCCTCCAACGACACCTTCAAGCGCCTGGCGCAAATCATTGAAAGCCGCAAACCAGCCCGGGGCGGCGATCCGGACAGCAGCTATGTGGCGCGCCTGTTGCACCGGGGCCCTGATGCATTTTTGAAAAAGATCGGCGAGGAAGCCACCGAAACCGTAATGGCCGCCAAGGACATTGACCATGGCGGCGCCACCCCCGAACTCAAGGGCAGGCTGGTCGGCGAAGTCGCTGACCTGTGGTTTCACAGTCTGATTGCACTGGCCTATTACGATTTGAGCCCGGCCGACGTGATGGCCGAGCTGGAGCGCCGCGAAGGCACCAGCGGCATTGAAGAAAAAGCGTTGCGCAAGGCGCAACACCGCGCTGCCCGCGAGAGCGCTGAAAAGCCCTGAATCGGGACTTGCACCATGGAAACCAATCTGGCTGAATTCGAAAGCAAAACCCCCAACGACCGTATCGTCATGCATGTGCTTTATGGCCTGCACACGCTGGCCTGGTTCAGCGGCGGCATTTTTGCGGTGATTGCTCTCATCATCAATTACGTCCGGCGCGCCGACGAGTCGGATGCCTTGTATCTTGACCACCACAACTACATGATTCGCACCTTCTGGTGGACGCTGCTGTGGCTGGTCGTGCTTTCGCCCCTTTGGCTGATACTGGTGCTTCCTGGTGCGATGGCCTACTTTATTGTCTGGCTCTGGTACCTGTACCGGTGCGTGCGCGGCTGGATGTGCTTTAACAGCAACCGCCTCACCTGAACAACTTTTTGCGGACCGATCCCATGAGCCATTCCGACAACTGCGTCTTCTGCAAAATCGCCAACGGCGCCATTCCCAGCCGCAAGGTTTATGAAGACGCTGAACTGTTCGCGTTTCACGACATCAAACCTTGGGCTCCGGTGCATTTCCTGATCATTCCCAAGGTGCATATCCCTTCGCTGGCCCAGGTTGGCACCGAGCATGAAACGCTGCTTGGGCGCATGATGGTGCTGGCGCCCCGACTGGCGCTGGAGCAGGGCTGTAACCCCTATCCCGATGGTGGTTTCCGTGTCGTGGTCAATACTGGCGCGGAAGGCGGGCAAGATGTGCATCATCTGCATATCCATGTCATCGGCGGCCCCAGGCCCTGGCTGAAAGGCTAGCATGGATTTCGGTGCACGGATCCGGGAACCCGTGGGCTGGCTGAGGAACCAACCCGCGAAACAACAGGTCTGATCGGGGCCGCCCCACGGGGCCTTTAGAATCGGGTGAGTTGTCTGCATATTTGCAAGAGCTGTAACGACGCAATAGGAGTAAATCATGGGTGGACTTTCCATTTGGCACTGGCTGATCGTGCTGTTGATCGTGGTGATGGTGTTTGGCACCAAAAAGCTGAGGAACATGGGCAGTGACCTGGGCGGCGCGGTCAAGGGCTTCAAGGACGGCATGAGGGAAGGCGGGCAGGCTGACGCCGGCGACAAATCCGCGGCGCCGGCCGCTCAGGTCACCAATTCCCAGACCGCCGACACGTCTGACAAGACGACCATCGATGTTGAAGCCCGGCAGAAGTCCTGAAAAATGTTGGCCCCCACGCTTGCCACTTCGTGTGCTGCGCTGCCCCCCGGGGGGCGCTGCGCCCGCGGCCCGGCAAAGCCGGTTCCGCGGCCCCTGCTGGCGTGAAGAGCAAGTCCCACGCCAAGACGCAAGCGCGCTTTTCACTTCGCGTGAACCTCGAAACGACCGCGCATGATTGACCTCGGCATCTCCAAATTGGCACTGATCGGTGCCGTGGCGCTGATTGTGATCGGGCCGGAGAAGCTGCCGCGCGTGGCCCGTACCGTGGGTATGCTGCTGGGCAAGGCACAGCGCTATGTCGCCGACGTCAAGCAGGAAGTGAACCGGTCAATGGAGCTCGATGAACTCAAGAAAATGAAAGAGACCGTCGAGGGCGCAGTCCGCGACGTTGAAAAATCGGTTCAGACCAACGCCAGCGAATTTGAAAAATCATTTTCCGATGCTGACCCATCGGCTTCCAGCTCAGCCAGCACCGAATTGCCCGGTTTCGAGATCTTTCCGGAATACCGGCACCCACGCAAGAAGTGGCGGCTCAGGCAGGGTGCAACACCGCAGTGGTACAAGGCCCGTTCGGGTGTACGCACCAAGGCACTGTCCGGCGCCGCCCGGGTGGCGCGTTTTCGCCCGCAGCCGGGACGCAATGCCTGACCTGGCCGATTTTCTTTTGATTTTTTCCTGTTTTCGCGCACTCCGGCGCACCTCTTTCAGCGCAAAATTCCTTCATGAGCGACCCCCACACCGACAAGCCTGACGAACTCGCGGGCACCGAGCAACCCTTTGTGCAGCACCTCGTGGAACTGCGCGACCGGATGATCAAGGCGGTGATAGCGATTGGTATCGCCGCAGCTGTGCTGGCGCTGTTTCCCGGACCGGGCGCGCTGTATGACCTGATGGCGGCGCCGCTGGTGGCCAGCCTGCCCAAGGGAGCCACGCTGATTGCCACCAATGTCGTCTCGCCATTCGTGGTGCCGATCAAGATCCTTTTCATGGCCGCGTTCCTGATTGCGCTGCCAGTGGTGCTCTACCAGATCTGGGCGTTTGTGGCGCCAGGCCTTTACTCGCACGAGAAAAGGCTCATCATGCCGCTGGTGGTTTCCAGTACCGTGCTGTTTTTTGTGGGCGTGGCGTTTTGCTACTACTTTGTGTTTGGCAAGGTCTTCAGGTTCATCCAGAGTTTTGCCCCCAAATCAATCACTGCGGCACCAGACATTGAGGAATACCTCAACTTTGTGCTCGGCATGTTCCTGGCGTTCGGCCTGGCGTTCGAGGTGCCGATTGCAGTGATCCTGCTGGTGCGCATGGGCGTGCTCAGTGTGGCCCAGTTGCGCCAGTACCGGGGCTATTTCTGGGTGCTTGCGGCCATTGGCACGGCGCTGGTCACCCCGCCAGACGCGGGCTCCATGATCATGCTGCTGGGGGTCGTGGGCGGCCTTTACGAGATGGGCATTGTGGCGGCGCAAATATTCGTCAAGCACACCAAGGCGTCAGAAGATGACAGCGACACGGAGGCGGCCAAGCCCTGAAGCCGCCGAATCCTCAACGCTGAATCTTCGGCCGCTGGCGCTTGCCCGGCGTGACCGGTATCTCGGTCTGACCATCTTCGCGCAGCACAGTCAACGGTGCCGGCGTGCCGGGCTTGAGGCTTGCCACGGCGGTCAGCAACTGGCTTACA
>JAHFQQ010000308.1 GCA_023259235.1 Polaromonas sp.
CACCCTGATCAGAAACAGCCACTTCCAGCGGAAAGTTCACTGGTCCGATACGGGTATTCCAGCTTTGCCGCGCAGACACCAAGGCCACTGCTGGCTCAAGTTCCGCCGGTTTGGGTTTGACTGCGCCACCAAAGCAGCCGGCCAAAGTTGCTATGGTAGTAATAGCTATTGAAACCCGAAGCAACTTGGCTAGAGACCAAAAAGACCAACTATTCATGGTTTCACCCCGGCGGTCAACGCGTCAGACGCCGGCTTGCCCTGGCCTGCTGCAGGATCTGCGCCCAACGCATTGAGCTTGAACTCCACAAGACGCCGGTACTCAGCGTGCTCATCAATTTCCTTGTAGGCTTTCTCGTACTCGGCCCTGGCCTCGGCTTTCTTGCCTTGGGCGGCAAGGATATCGCCACGCCGATCGGCGGCCAGTGCGACAAAGTCTTTCGGGAAGGAACTTGAGACCTGCTGCAGCGCTTCGCCATAAGCTTTTTTCTCCAGAAGCAACCCCGCAAGACGCAGCTTGGCGACAGCCTGGTAGCCTTCCTCAGAGGCCTTTTCGGCAACCCATTTCAGGGCTGAACTTGATGCTTCCAGATTGCCTTTGTCGTAATACGCCCTGGCGGCCAGCAGCCCGGCTTGCGAGGCGTAGGTGGTGCCGCCAAACCGGTCTTTCAGGTCAGCCAGCGCGCGATCGATCCGGGCCGAATCACCCGACTGCGCGGCGCGCTCGATCTCGTCGTACATCACGGCGGCCTGCGCAGCCTGACTACGCTGCCAATACTGGTAGCCGTTCCAGGCTGCAAAAGCGCCTAAAACGGCAATCAGTACCCAGGTAATGAGGTCGCCATACTGCTTCCAGAAATGCTTGAGCTCGTCAAGCTGTTCCTGTTCTTCCAAATCGAGGGGTTTTGCCATAAATGTCTGCTGGTTCTGCCCGATAAACGGCGCGGGTTGAATGGGTGATTGTAGAGGGCGAAAACCGGGACTCAGGCAGCATCGGGCAGCACCGGACCACGCAACGTGTGGGCCCAGGCAGCGACATCACTCAGAGGTTGAAGCGTTTGGACCTGTCTACCCCCGGCTTTCTCTCCCCGCAGGGATTTGACCGCGACGCAGCCCTGGGCGAGTTCAGTGGCGCCAAAAATCAGTGCAAACTCCGCCCCGCTGTTGTCTGCCTTCCTGAACTGCGACTTCATGCTGCCCAAGTCCTCTGCGCTGGCACCCGCGTGCATCTGCACGCTGACACCTGCCGCACGCAGGGCTTGCAGAGCTTTCGTGACCATCGGCAAGGCAGAACGTTGGGGAATCACGGCGTAGGCATTGAGCGTGGGAAATGAAATGGAGTCGCCCTGCTCCCTGATGAGTTCAAGGACACGCTCAACCCCAAGCGCCCACCCTACGGCGGGCGCCGCCTTGCCGCCCATCTGTTCAATCAGGTAGTCGTAGCGGCCGCCAGCGCAAATGGTGCCTTGTGCTCCCAACCTGTCGGTCACAAACTCAAACACCGTGAGGTTGTAATAATCCAGTCCCCGAACCAGGCGATGGTTCAGCGTCCAGGGGATGCCGTTGGCATCGAGAATTGCTGTCAGGCTGTCAAAATGCGCCAGTGAATCTGTGCCCAGAAAGTCGATCAGCCGGGGCGCACTTTCGATCACAGCCTCCATGGCCGGGTTTTTGGTATCCAGAATACGTAGCGGGTTGCTGTGCAGACGCCTGCGTGCTTCCTCATCCAGCGAGTCCGCATGCTGCTCGAAATGAGCGACAAGTTGCGCGCGATGCCGGGCCCGCTCGTCAGGTTGCCCCAGACTGTTGATCTCCAGGCGCCAGTCCGTCAGGCCAAGCTCTGTCCACAAGGCGGCGGCAAGCAGGATCAATTCCGCATCAACCTCGGAGCCGGCAAAACCCAGGGCCTCGGCACCAATCTGGTGAAACTGGCGGTAACGGCCACGCTGCGGCCGTTCGCGGCGAAACATCGGGCCCATGTAGTACAGGCGCTTGCCGCCGTCGTAGAGCAGGTTGTGCTCCGTGACGGCCCGAACCACACTGGCGGTATTTTCTGGCCGCATCGTCAGGTGATCGTGATCCCCATGCTTGTCCGCGCGGTCTTCAAAAGAATACATTTCCTTCTCGACGATGTCGGTGACCTCGCCGATTCCGCGGACAAATAATTGGGTGTGCTCAAGAATGGGCGTGCGAATGTTGCGGTAGGCGTGACGCTGCATCAGGTGACGCACCTTGCCCTCAAGCCATTCCCAGCGCGCCGAGTCCGGTGGCAGGATGTCATTCATGCCCTTGACGGCAGTCAATCTCTCTGCTTTTACCGGAGACAATTTCTCCGCTGGACTGGCAGTCATGTTTCCAACCATTGGGTTCCGGGGGTTATTGGGAGGTTATTGGGGTCAGACACCAATTTCACCGCGACGCCGTGGGTCGGTCCCGGGACCAGCCTTCGGGCTGGGTAAATTCGGGCTCTGGCTCCAAAATCCCGCCAAAGCGCTTTTCTATATAGCTTTCCACAATGGCTTGAAACTCCTGTGCAATGCCTTCTCCGCGCAAGGTCAGTCGCCTTTCACCGTCAATAAATACCGGCGCCGCAGGCGCTTCGCCGGAGCCGGGCAGACTGATGCCGATGTCGGCATGCTTGCTTTCGCCCGGACCATTGACAATGCAGCCCATCACGGCGACCTTGAGCGTTTCAACGCCAGGGTACTTTTGGCGCCAGACCGGCATCTGCGCGCGCAGAAAGTCGTCGATTTGCTTGGCCAGTTCCTGAAATGTCGTGCTCGTGGTCCGCCCGCAACCAGGGCAGGCCGTGACACTGGGCACAAAAATGCGTAAACCCAATGCCTGGAGAATCTCGGAAGCAATCACGACTTCCTGGGTGCGGGCCTCTCCCGGCTGGGGTGTCAGCGAAACACGAATAGTGTCACCAATGCCTTCCTGCAGCAAAATGGACAGCGCCGCTGCGGATGTCACCGTGCCTTTGGTTGCCATGCCGGCTTCCGTCAGGCCGAGGTGAAGGGCGTGATCAGTGCGCCTGGCCAATTCGCGGTACACCGAGATCAGATCCTGCACACCACTGACCTTGCACGACAAGATGATCTGGTTGCGGCGCATGCCCATTTCCGCCGCGCGTCGCGCCGAATCGATTGCCGAGGTGATCAGCGCCTCGTACATGACCTGTCTGGCTTCCCAGGGCGTGGCGCGGGCGCTGTTTTCATCCATCAGGCCAGACAGCAACTCCTGATCCAGACTGCCCCAGTTCACACCTATGCGCACGGGTTTGTTCCATCGCATTGCCACTTCAATCATCTGGCCAAACTGCCGGTCGTGCTTGTCGCCTTTGCCGACATTGCCAGGGTTGATCCGGTATTTCGAAAGCGCCTCCGCGCAGGCCGGGAAATCCGTCAGCAGGCGGTGGCCGTTGTAGTGAAAGTCACCGATCAGCGGTACATCAATGCCCATCCGGTCAAGCTGATCACGCACACGAGGTACCGCCCGGGCGGCTTCTGGGGTGTTGACGGTGATACGGACCAGCTCGGAACCGGCTATCGCAAGTTCCTTGACCTGAATCGCCGTTTCAATGGCATTCACGGTAT
>JAHFQQ010000309.1 GCA_023259235.1 Polaromonas sp.
CCACCAGAATGCACCAGTAGGCGACGGTGAAGCGTTCAAACGTCATGATGAAATCCTTCGCGGTTTGTTCTTGCCCGACTGCGAAGCCGGTTCATTGATTGCGTACGGCACTCACCGGCGATCCACCAGCGCATGCGCGATGGTTCCCAAATCCACATATTCGAGTTCACTGCCAACCGGCACGCCGCGCGCCAGCCGCGTCACCTGGACACCACGGCTTTTCAGTGCCTGGGCGATCACATGTGCGGTGGCCTCACCCTCAGCGGTGAAATTGGTCGCCAGAATGACTTCCTGCACCTCTCGCGAGGCCGCCGGCAACGGCTCGCCGTACTGATCCCTGGGCACCACCCGGTCAAACAGCTTTTGCAGGCCAATGTCGTTGGGGCCGACGCCATCAAGCGGGCTGAGTTTACCCATGAGCACAAAATACAGGCCCTGATAGGCCAGTGTGCGCTCCAGAGCCGCCTGGTCAGCCGGCGTTTCAACTACGCACAGCTTGCCACGGTCGCGCTGCGGACTGGCGCAGGTGACGCAAATCTCGCGCTCGGTCAGGGTATTGCAAAGCGTGCAGTGCCTGATACTGCCCACCGCATGCTCCAGGGCGTGTGCAATCTGCAGCGCGCCAGGCTTGTCGTGCTGCAAAAGATGAAAGGCCATCCGCGCGGCCGACTTTGCGCCCACGCCCGGCAAGCGGCGTAGCGCCTCGGTCAGAGCCTCAAGCGCGTTGGATGTGGCCATGTCTGGTGCTTCCCGCCGTTCGCGTTGAAGCTGTCGAAACGCAGGCTTCGACAGCCTCAGCCCGAACGGAAGCGATCAGAACGGGAATTTCATGCCGCCGGGCAAGCCAGGCATGCCCGCGGTAAGTTTGCCCATTTTTTCCTCGCTGACCTCTTCGGCCTTGCGCACGGCGGCATTGAAGGCAGCCGCCACCAGGTCTTCAAGCATGTCTTTGTCTTCGGCCAGCAGGCTGGGGGCAATTTCTATGCGTTTGACATCGTGCTTGCAGGTCATCGTGACCTTGACCAGGCCCGCCCCCGCATCCGCGGTGACTTCCACAAAAGCCAGTTCCTCCTGCGCCTTTTTCAGGTTGTCCTGCATCGCCTGCGCCTGCTTCATGAGGCCGGCGAGTTGTCCTTTGTTAAACATGCTTCTTTCCTTTAAATTCCCGATTCTGAAAACTGGTATCGATCATATCGGCTGGGCAATCGGCTTGATGCTGCCCGGAACAATTTTGGCGTCCCAGTTGCGAATCATGTCCTGCACCAGCGGATCATTGCGAATGATCTCTTCAGCAGCGCGTTGCTGCTCAACCAGCGCGGCAGCGTTGCGGCGCGCCGGGGAGTCGGTCACAGCGCCCACTTGCACAACCAGCTGGAGGGTCGCCTCGCCCAGAGTTTGCCGCAGCGCAGCCTGCAACTTCTCACGAGCAGCGCTCTGGTTGAGAGACTCGCGCTCAACGCGCAAGGTCCACAGGCCGCCGCCTTGGCTGAGCAGCTCCGATTGCAGCGCCAGTTCACGAGCCAGCGCAGTCACCACTTCGGCGGTGACCAGCTGATTGACGGTCTGGCTCCAGAAATCACCGAGCAGGCCAACCGGGACGGCCCCGGCTGGCACAGCGGCTTGCGCAGCCGGATCCGGTACCGCGGGTTGATTAATCGGCGAGTCTGAATTGATAGCAACAGATGGCCTATCTACGCTGGCAGGTGGCCTATTTTGTTCAATATTTTTAACTGTAGCCGGGCTTGGCGCAGATGCAATCTGGAGCTCTGCGGGCAACCCTGCGAGCGGCTTGGCAGCGATCTCAGGCTGCGGCTTTTTTGCTGGCTCGGCGGCACCCCCAGTCGCATTGGCTGGTGCAGCAGCCAGGGCAGCACCCGGGGGTTTGAAGGCCAGGAGGCGCAGCAGCACCATGGTGAGCGCGGCGTACTCGTCGGGTGCCAGCCCCAACTCACCGCGGCCATGCAGACACAGACTGTAGAGGAGCTGGGTTTCATCGGCAGGCAAGGTGTGGGCCAGCCGCACGGTTTCGGCAATTTCGGGATCAGCGTCATCATCTCCGGCAGCCATGTCGGGCACCGCCTGCAGCACCGCCATGCGCTGCAACACGGCAGTCATGTCCTCCAGAGTGGACGCGGCACTCAACCCGTTGAGCCGCAGCGCTTCCGAAGTTTCCACCACGGCGCGACCGTCGCCACGCGCCAGCGCGTCGAGCAGGCGAAACACATAGCTGCGGTCCACGCTGCCCAGCATGGTGCGCACGCTGGCCTCCTGCAACCGGCCCGAACCGAAGGAAATGGCCTGGTCGGCCAGCGACAGCGCGTCGCGCATGGAGCCGCGTGCGGCGCGCGCGAGCAGGCGCAGCGCCTGCAGCTCGAAAGCCACGTTTTCCAATTGCAGCACGTGCTGCAAGTACTCCAGAATGGTTTCAGGGGCCATCGGCCGCAGGTTGAACTGCAGGCAGCGCGACAGCACCGTGGCCGGTACCTTTTGCGGGTCGGTCGTGGCCAGCACGAACTTGAGGTACTCGGGCGGTTCCTCCAGTGTCTTGAGCATGGCGTTGAACGCCGTGTTCGTGAGCATGTGGACCTCGTCGATCATGAACACCTTGAAGCGCCCCACCACCGGTTTGTACACCGCCTGCTCCAGCAGCGCCTGTACCTCATCCACGCCCCGGTTGGACGCAGCATCGAGCTCGGTGTAGTCGACGAAGCGCCCGCTGTCGATCTCCAGGCAGGCATGGCACACTCCGCACGGCGTGGCGGTAATGCCGCCCAGCCCGTCAGGGCCAGTGCAATTGAGCGACTTGGCCAAAATGCGCGACACGGTAGTCTTGCCCACGCCCCGCGTACCGGTAAACAGGTAGGCATGGTGCGAACGCCCGCTGCTGAGCGCATTGCCAAGCGCCTGCACCACATGCGACTGACCGACCATTTCAGAAAAATTGCGCGGGCGGTATTTGCGGGCAAGCACGAGATAGGACATGGCGTCGATTCTAAAGCGCCGTCCTGCGGGTATTTCTCGCCCGAGGCCTTTAAGTCTGGATCCCTGCCGTTACAATGGAGAGCGACGGGCCTTCCCGCATGGTGAAGCGGCCAACCGGGTCAGATGGGGAACCAAGCAGCCCTAACTGCGGAGCCAGTGCCGGGGTCAAGGCTCGTCACCTATTTTTCAGTGACGCAATCACCTTTCGGCTGCTGCGCTCCCCTTACCGACGAGCTTCTTCAATCGCAGTCGTTGTTTGCAGCGCATGACCGGCAATTTGCGCGGCCAGCAAAGCCGGCGTCGCCGTAAAGGTCCTCGCCTTCATGCGTGACGCGATACTCGTACTGGCCTTGTTCCATCAGGTCAATGTGGAAACGCACAATCATGGCAAGCCTCTTTGGGTCGGTCCGGTCTGGGGTTTGATTCCTGAAGGAGACTCAAACGCTATCAAATCAATAGCTTGTAGCGGCCTATTTTGAATACGAAGGGACTTCCCGCTTCCTGGTAACGGCATCAAGTGCCAAGATTGGATTTGGAAGTCAATCTGAAACCTTTGGAAGGAGAAGTCCCATGAGCGAGATTACACGAGTTGGTGTTG